>JBDOMQ010000168.1:0-13212 GCA_039831725.1 Pirellulales bacterium | reverse complement strand
TTCTTCAGAAGGTTCGGCCTTCGGCCCGGAAAGCGGGACACCATTGGGCCAAAGATCAAGCACAAGTGGATCTGCCACTAAATCAGATGACATCCCAAGCACGATTATGAAACAAATACAGCAAACCAACCATGCTCTGATTGAAAGCATTTTTTACCTTTTTTTAAAAATAAGAGCCTCTCGAGACAGCCTTATTGGCTATGACTTCTGCTTACCCTTCGGCTTCTTTTTCTGGCCACGGCGCGGTGGATCAACAAGTGGCACCTTCAACTCTTTCCGTAATCTATCAAGTTCTTCATGTAACTCTTTTTGTGCTTGTGCATACTGCGGCTGATCGTAAACATTCTTGAGTTCGTGCGCATCCTGCTTCCTATCAATGAGTGTCCAATAATTCATATCGGGCTCATAAAAATGAAAGAGTTTGTAACGATCTGTCACAACACCATAGTGTTTTCGAACACTATGAGCTCCCGGGAACTCATAGTAGTGATAATAAAAGCTTTTTCGCCAATCGTCTGGCCGTTGACCAGCTAATAACGGACCAAGGCTACTCCCGTGCATATCAGAGGGAACAGATTGACCAGCAGCCTCGAGAAACGTCTCCGGAAAATCGAGTATCGAAACAATTGCATCTGACGTCGCACCTGGCTTCGTCACGCCTGGCCACCGAACAATGCACGGCGTCGTGAGCGACTCTTCATAAATCCATCGCTTATCAAACCAACCATGTTCACCGAGATAAAACCCTTGGTCCGATGAAAACAAGACCAACGTATTTTCACTCAACCCCGCTGAATCAAGATAATCAAGGAGTTTGCCTACGGCCTCATCAACAGCTTTTACACAACCCAGGTAGTCGTGCATGTACCTCTGGTAACGCCATTTCACGAGGTCTTTTCCAGTCAAACCCTGCTTGCGAAACTCTTCATTGCGAGGTCCGTAATAAACATCCCACTCTTTTTTTTGCTCATCTGAAATTGTGCGAGGTGGCTCAAGTTTCGCATCGAGTGGACGAAATGTTTTTTCGAGCGTCATGTCTTGTTCGTGCTCGGCTCGGCCGCGCCCCGAGTAGTCATCAAAGAGCGTTTCTGGTTCGGGAAAAACACGGTCACCATTCCAGCCAAGATGCCGCAAGGCCGGCGACCATTCTCGGTGCGGTGCCTTGTGCTGGGACATAAGAAGAAATGGCTTGGATCGATCTACATTCTCTAGCCAATCGATCGATAAGTCAGAAACGATGTCGGTGACATATCCTTCATGCTGGACCAATTCACCGTTATTAATCATCTTCGGATTATAGTACGACCCCTGGCCTGGCAGGATGTGCCAATGATCAAAACCGGTCGGATCACTCTTGAGATGCCACTTTCCAATCATGGCCGTTTGATAGCCGGCCGACTGAAGCATTTTGGCAAATGTCGGCTGCCCACCATCAAACTGATCACCGTTACAGCGAAAACCATTTACATGCGCGTACTTGCCAGTCAGGATCGCAGCACGACTTGGGCCACAAATGGAATTCGGGACCATACAGCGACGGAATAGCATTCCTTCTTTCGCCAGCCGATCAATATTTGGAGTCTCAAGTAACTTGAGGGAATTACCATAGCAACTGAGTGCCTGATTGGTGAGATCATCACAAAAAATCATCACAATATTTGGAGTCTGCTCGGCTGCTACGGATACGCCGTGAAAGCAAACGAATAGACAGGCAAGAACTAGAAACTTTTTCATAACACCCCCATATCAAGATTCGACATGACTTTTATTACCGTGTCATGCAAGCATAACCTTTTCAAGCACAATCTGCATCGACCTGAAAGATTCTCTCCCTCGGAGACCTTTCCAACGACCACTCTACGTCTCATCCACGCGAATCTTCATCACTTGTTGACTGCTGCCAAGGCACCTGGGCAGCCTCCTGCACGTGACGACGAAGTGCTTCTGTGAGCTCTCTTACGATCGGTCGATGCTTGTTACTTACGTCGGTAGATTCAAGCGGGTCATCACTCAGGTTGAATAACTGAAATTTTTCAAAGGGTGTATTTTGAAGCAATTTCCAAGGGCCTCGCCGCACAGCGTAGTAATCCTGCCCTTGATAAAGGTGCCCCCCTTCTCTTCGAACCCAGAAAAGAGTTCGATCGAACGACTGCTTTTTCCCAAGGAGTGTTGGCAGTATCGACACACCATCGATCTCATGTTCAATCGCTGCTCCAGCAGCCTCACAGAACGTCGGAAAGAGGTCACTTGTCATCGCAACCAAATCGCTCCGTGAACCTGGTTTTATATGTCCGGGCCACACTGCACAAAACGGCACTGCAATACCGCCCTCGTACATCTCCTGTTTGAATCCTCGATGAGGACCACAGTTTGCCAGACTACCTTTATGGCCACCGTTATCAGACGTAAAAACAATGAGCGTATTTTCAGCCTGACCTGTTTTCTTCAAGCACTCCAGAACACGACCAATCCCAGCATCCAGATGTTCAATGAATGCGACGAGTTCTGCCCGTTTGGGATCGATGCCTGGCTCACGCGACAAAACCTTTTTGAGATACGCTTGAGGAGGTTGCACAGGAGTATGTGGCGCATTGAATGCAAGGTAACAAAACCATGGCTGCCCAGTACCAGCCCGGGATGTTATGTACTCAGTGGCCCATTCACTGAAAATGTCTGTTGCATGACCCTCTGGCCGAATATCAACAGTATTCAATCGCATGTAGTGCTGCTCATGACGAGTGTGAGACCAGTAGTCATCCATCATGTCTCCAAGGAATCCATGAAAATGATCAAATCCATGGTCTATCGGACGAGATGGCGACTCCAGCCCCAGATGCCATTTACCAATGATGGCCGTGTGATACCGAGCCGCTTTTAAAGGCTTTGGAAGAAGGATTGCATCTGGACGAAGAAAACCCCAGTTATTCTCCGGATGAGTTCGAATTACACCTGGCACCCCGACCTTGTCTGGCACCATGCCGGACAGAAGGGCTGCACGAGTTGGTGAACACACCGGGCAATTTGCGTAGAAATTATCGAACCTCATTCCTGAAGCAATGAGTGCATCCATAGCCGGAGTCCTCAGGTCTTGTGCTCCGTATGCGCCAACATCACCCCACCCTTGGTCATCAGTCAAAATCATCAGGATATTTGGAGAAGGATTTGGAACGGCTAAGGAAATCGACGTCATGCTGGTGATAACAAAGAATCCTACGGCCACACAAAGTTTGAGACATAGATTGTGAAATGGGTTTACTTTCATCTCTTTGCACATTCTTTTCATAGAACTCTCCGTCATCTTTCTTTCCAAGAAGAGGCTGCCTGTTCATACCCAGATATGAAGCACAAAGTACATTTCTCACTTACCAAAGTTTATTGGTTCACATCCGCGAGTTTCCAAAGCCGACTATTGCTTCGCAAGAAAACACCCCCCGATGCAATAGCAGGTGATGCAAGAACCTGGTCTTCCAGATTAAGTGATCCTGTCACTTCCCCTTGCTCATCATCAAAATGTATCGCCTGAACAAGGCCTGTTTCACTCACCGCGAGCAGGGTATTTCCACTTATCACTGGCGTTGCACTAAAAGGACCCTTTAATCGAAGCTGCCAGCGACGCTCACCTGACTCAACATTTCCCGCTGTAAGAACGTCTCCACGACTAATGGTAAAGACAGTCTCACCATTGACGACTGGGCTGGGAGTTCCAGGAGAAAGCCGACTACTTTGCCAAAGTTGCTCAGGCTGTTTTTGGCCCTTTGGGTCATACGCCAATGCTGTTAAGCCCTTTGATGGCACGAAAAGTATGTTTCCCATCCGGCAGCTAGAAGGAATCGTGCTTGCACCAGCGTCGTATCGCCACAGAACATTACCATTCGACACATTTATTGCATCAATTCCAGACTTGGACTGCAGCTCAACAACTCCTGGATTAAGAACTAATGGACTTGTCCAATTTGCGGCTTTTTCACGGCGCATCTTCCAAGCGTTTATACCTGTCGTTGCGTCAATTCCAATAACATATGACTCACTATCGTTTTCAACCTGCGCAACAACAACACCGTTTGTAACAACAAGTGAACTCGACATCCCAAGGCTATTACTCACATTGGGATAATCAGCAGTAATACCACGCAACCAGATTAAATTCCCTTCAAAATCGAGACAAACAAGATCATTCGAGGAAAAGATTGCGTAGATTCTTTTGCCGTCAGTGCACGGTGTCGGAGCAGCAACACTTGTTTTCTCATGACACACGGTTCTCCCTGTTGCCCAAAACTGCCTCTCCCAAAGCAACTGTCCGTCGGTAGCATCAAGACAGAGCACTCGTAGTCGATTTTGTTCTGGACCGCTACTACACGTAAGAAAGACTTTATCGCTATGAATAACTGGAGTTGAAAGACCACGGCCAGGCAGTTCTTTCTCCCATACAATATTCTCTTCGCTTAATGATTGAGGGATTTTTTCAGTGGTTGCACCACTACCGTGAGGCCCCTGAAATGATGGCCATGGCTGCTCGCTCTGTGCGTCACCAGCACCCGCGATTAAGATCACAAAGACAGCTATGAAAAGAACCCTGCCCATTGCATAGATTTTTGAATTCATGGCGCGAGTAATTCTCCATGAGTTGCTTCGGCTTCTCCCAGAAGGGGTGTTTGCCGACGATCAACTGCGAGAATGGCTGTTCCAGTGGCATCGCAGAGCCTTAATTGAAACTGCCATTGCTTTGTCCAATCTTTGGTTTGACCATCCTGGCACAACTTAACCAGCAATGTATTACTCCCTTTCTTCAATTTTAGGGGGAGCCGATACTGGTCGATCCGCATACCCCGATGATATTCATCGCGCTCAAAAAGAAGGCTTCCATTCACCCATATCTTCCAAGCATTTTTACAACCTAGCCGTACTTCAGCGACTCGTTCCGTTGGAAACGTGATGGTTGTAAACGCATATGCAACAACTTCTTTAAGGCCATCGCCTGGACCAGGAATAGCCTTGTTGATATCAACCATTCCGTATGGATCGGCAGTAAGAAATTGATGCCAAGAAACCGGTCCATCCTTGCCGTCATACGTCGCTTGGATGTCCACGCTTTGCTCAGGTGGATAGGCTTTGGCGAAGCCATCCCCACCAGAATTATCAAAGGGACCAACTACATACCAGTTGGATAAAAATCCGAAGTGTTGCTGCAAATCAATTTCATCTCCATTTTTTTGCAGATCAGAAGTAATTTTCTTGACCTGACCAACATCTCTAGCGGCACCAAGTGCTTCTCGTAGTAACTCAATTGCAACTAGAGATCCTTTTTCTTTATCTGCTTTCCGGAGTAGTCGATCAACGGCGTCATACCTAAGTTCGACACTCGGATCATCAAGCATCCCCCGAATAATTTCCTCCGCACGTCCGGGTGCCCGGTCCTGAATTAACTCCCAGGCAAGTCTTCGCGATCTCGGATCATGCCGCACATCAGCCAGAAAAACTTCCAGATCATTCAAAGGCAGTTGTTTGTGACGGCTGGCGATCACATCGACGGCTGCTCGAATCCAATTTGCTGATAACGGACTATCGCCATCGATAGCTGAAAGAATTACTGGGATTGTCCCAGCGTCACCGGAAGCCACTTCCTGCCAAGCGACTGTGGCTGCTGCATTACCAAACCCCTCCTTGCCAACTGATTGCAGGGTATTCAAATTCGCATCCAACGTTTCAGCTGGTACATCACTTACCCCAAGCAGCACCGCGTAAATGAGGACGCTTCGAAAGAAAGACAAAGATCTCATGCTAGCATTCCCCTTCCTTGCCGAGTTTCTTACACGAACTACCTTTTCATCACCCAGCACAATTCAATGTTTATCCGAAATACTGTCGATACCATTGCATACATCAGAACCTCTTACAACTAGCTGGCTATAGCGCAGGATGGAAATGTACTAACGAGGCTTTTGTATCTTCTACAACGACGCTATTAAAGTCCGTCTATCAAAAAGTATACTGGCGATTGACGAAAGACTGTGACAATGAGATCTTACCAAAACACTAATACCGTTGTTGCAACTGCCCCACAGACGACACAAAGTCTTCCCTTATGTATCAAACTAGTTACTACTGAAAGAAACTATGTCCGCTGCCCCTGACACCGGGAAAATGAATGGTGACGTTCTACTTGTTATTGGCGATGCTTCAGAAACAGTAGACACTCTTTACCCATACTTTCGACTCCAAGAAGCTGGCTTCCGACCGTGTGTCATCGCGCCAGAGAAGCGACTGCACCAAATGGTTCTGCACGAAGTACGACCGGGGTGGACGATCACCAAAGAGTGGGAGGGGTACCAAATCATGGCAGACGCTGCATTCGCCGACATCGATCCAGAAAATTATCAAGGTATTTTTTTCAGTGGAGGGCGAGCCCCCGAATATATACGTTACGACACTGATCTCATTCGAATCACACAGCACTTTTTCAGTGCAGATAAACCTGTGGCAAGTGTATGCCACGGTGTTGAAATACCTGCCTATGCTGACTGTGTACGTGGGCGAAAAATGGCAACAGTCGCAAAGTGCCGTCATGAACTTGAATCGGCCGGAGGCATTTTTGTTGATGCACCATGTGTGGTTGATAAAAATCTCGTAAGCGGCCGAACGTACCTGGACAGTGGTTTATTTGTTGGAGCTTGGATCAAATTACTCGAGACATCTCGCAATGAGTGACGGGCCAGTCCGTACTAAACCAGATTACGATGATGCTGCTTCTTGCTCAGCCCGAAGAGTCTCAAGGGGCTCAATGATTTCATCAAGCCGTTCATTAAACAGATCACCAATCAGGAGGTCTGTTACATGGCCACGAAGGTGAGGAAATCGCTTGACGAACTTACCGAAGTTGAAACCATCATAGAATTCGTAGACGAGGCGACGCATTCGGTCCATCCCGCGTACATAATCCTCTCCCCAGCAACCCAATCGACCTGCCGACAGATCATTCTCTTGAAGTGCAGCGACGACAGCATCACCAGCAAGCTCCCCACTTTTTAATGCCAACAGTATGCCCGATGAATAGAGCGGATCGAGAAAACCAAACGCATCGCCAACAAGAACCCAGCCGTCTCCGGCAACGTCGCGTGCTCGATACGAGTATTCCTTCGCCACGCGAACAGGTTCTACTTGGACAGCATTGTCAAGACGCTCATGTAACCCAGGGCATCGCTTGAGTTCCGCTGCATATACAGCTTCTGGAATTTTACTCTCCCGATCCTGAAACAGATAATCGTATCCCGCAACAACCCCGAC
Organism: Pirellulales bacterium; assembly: GCA_039831725.1. Classification (GTDB taxonomy): domain Bacteria; phylum Planctomycetota; class Planctomycetia; order Pirellulales; family UBA1268; genus UBA1268. Next base: position 5,931 of record JBDOMQ010000168.1, on the reverse strand, counting down.
ACTCACAACATCATCATTCAGTGGTATATACCACAGCCAGCCCTGCTTATCGTCTAGTTGCATGACGAGCGTAGCGCCCTCATCCCGGCCCGTTCCACGGGCCGCACCTTTCCAGTAACTCCATACAGCCGCTTTTTTCAGAACTGGATCCCACTCCCGCAAGCCGAGCCTACTCGTGACCATTGCCGCTTGCCCACTTGCATCCACGACAACCTTCGAATCGATCGTTGAAATATTGCCGGCCTCATCAGCCACACGAACGCCTGTCGCACGAGTTCCATCAAACAAGACTTCGAGCACTCGCATTCCTTCGTGAACTTTGACGCCATGTGACTCCGCATTACGGAGCATCATTTCATCGAATTCATCCCGACGAACCTGCCATGTCTGAGAACTTTCATCGTCTCGGTGGTCAACGAAATAGAATGGTGCTGAAAGCAGTCCCTTTTCATTGACGAATTGAACTGAGTGTTTTTCGACAAAACGACTTCCACGTAAACGCTCAACCATGCCGAGTCGCTTGAGCGTCCAAAATGTTTCTGGAATCAAGGACTCACCCACATGAAATCGCGGGAATCTTTCTCGCTCAAACAGCATGACACAGCGTCCCTGCTGAGCTGCAATTGTTGCAGCTGTTGCACCGGCTGGCCCACCACCAACGACAATAACTTCTGTTTGCCCCGGGAGCGTTACTGCGTCTGGTGCTCGTTCGACCATGTCGATCTCCTAACTCTCAGCATTTCATATATTTGAGAACAGTATTTTCTATTTCCTTCATAGCCTCAGAGATGCGAGCGTCAAACCACAATCCCTAGATTTACGCTGAATGCCCTGATAACCATCACCTTTTTCCTTTTTCATCCTCTTGATGAAGTCAGCCCAAACAGGATCTACGTCTATTCAACATTGAGCATAAACTAAATTTTATTGAGCAAGATATAAGGGAAGCGGACTTCCGCGAAGTAATTGCAACGCCGTCTCACCGAATAATTTTCGCAGAAGAAGGTTCTTCGCTGAATTACCAGCAACTATGAGATCAGCCCCCCACTTCTCTGCGTACGGCACAAGTTCGTGCACAGGATCTCCTTGAACAAAATCAGTCTCAATATCTCTACCATGTGAAGCGAAGTAGCTTTCAGCAGACTTGAGCCGACGCTCCCCAACTTCAGCATCGCTACCAAAATGTACAACTCGTACGATCGCCTTGGGGTAGAGTCCTGACTGCACATAATGCTTGAATGTTTTTGCACTCTCCAGTGAGCCTGAATAGGCCACCAGCACACGGCGAATGGGACGGAATGTTCCTGAGACAGCAAGCATCGGACGAACTCCTGCAGCAACAAGTCGCTCAAGACTATCTGTCGGCTCGGGAACAACATCGTGCTCAAAAAGGCCGTGTAGCCCAAACACACAAAGATCTTGATATCGAACTAAATCAGCAACAATTTCGAATGGATCACCTGTTCGCTCACAGGTGCCGTGCGGAACATTTGCTGCCAAGCATTTCTCTGCAAAAAGTTTATTTGCCTTCTCAATCTCTGCAGCAACTTTTGTCATTCTGTCCTGACGAAGTTCTGCCGTAAGTGTTTCTACTCCTACACCGATAGGCCGTGGACCTGTCCACTCAAGGCGTGAGGGATCAACAACTGCTACGCCAAGTAGTTCAGCACCCTGCGTTTGAGCAATCTCGATAGCATGGCTCACTACAGACTCAGCATGACCGCTCGTTCCAAGTCCAACGAGAATACGTTTCATTATGGCACTGTTTCCGAGATGGCTGTCACGAAATGACAGGAAATGACAGGAACAAACAAAGGGCCCGAGAGCCACCGAATGAAAATTCTTTCACACTTGAATCTCAACGACCACCTTTGTTGATAACGCAGGGGAATTGGAGACTATTCAAGAACGTGGTACACCTTGCCAGCGAAACAAACGGTCATCGAAACAATGCACTCACGTGGTAATGAACACCAGCCACCCAGACGAGAAAAAACCGTATCACCAGACACTTCCTGACAACCTCAGCGGCGTGTTAGCTGAGTGAGTAGATAAGAAACAATCCACCGAGCACAACAAAGAGCATGAGAAATGCATCTGGCTCTATGAAAGGAAGGCGACGCTCGCCGTGATACAACTGGCCGAGTGCAGCTATCGCAGTCGCAAGCACTACGGTGAACGCTGTTACGGAATGAGCACTGGACATGCTTAGGAAAATCGATCCCTCGTGAAAAAAATCAAGTAGTGGAAACAGAACAATGTTAAAGGCATTACTTCCAAACGCATTACCAATGGCAAGATCAATCGCTCCGATTCGGATTGCTGTCAATGATGCAACCAGTTCAGGCAATGATGTTGTGACAGCCACAAGTGTTGTCCCAACAAAAGTTCCACCGAGGCCTGTTTCTTCCGCTAATGCACCTGCAACATGTGCTAACCGGGGACCAGCAAAACATAACATGCCGGCAGCCGCAGTAAAAACAATCGATGGCAAGAGAAGAGAGGATTTCGGCGACAAAACCTCTTGAGTCACGCCGCTGTCGTCCGACCGGGCTTCAGAAACAAGCCGCGCCGAGATGCGTTGATTGATAAAAATCATTCTGGCCCCAAAAAGATATGACAACAGAATTGCCCAGGACCAACTGCTGATTCCAAAAAGTGTTATTGCTGGCAACTTGTCAGCAGTAACAATTGCTAGGCCGGCCAACGCTGTAACGGCAATACCGAGCGTTGCTGAAAGTGCATGAGCAGCCCCTTCTCGCGATAGCATTTTCCTCCCCGTTCGAATACTCAAATCGACTATCGCCAAGATAAGCAGATTCATCAGGCTACTACCAAAAAGATCACCCGCAGCTAGATCGATATACCCGGAATGTATTGCGGCAATATCAACAGATAATTCGGGAAGCGAAGTAACCGCAGCCAGCAGCAAGCTGCCAACAAGAAGTCGACCAAGTCCTGTGGCTTCAGCAATTTTATCTGCTGAGTGAGCCAGCAAAGAGCCTGCAGCTGCGACAGCCCCGGCTAGTAGCAAAAACTGCAAAAGGAGCATAGGTTGCATCGTAATCGTCATATAGGCGGACAAGATCTTATCACCCTTTATGACGCCTCCTAAACGCTACGAGCTGATCCGCCTGTCGACGAATGTCTCTGTCGCTGAGCGGCTTGGCAAGAATTAAACCTGCAATAAAGCCAGCAACGTGTGCTGAATAAGCTACTCCACCACCTGTATCTGAAAGACCGAGTACAACCTGCATGAGAAAGTAGATTCCAACAGCGACATAACCCGGGACATCCATAATAAACCGAAACAAAATCACACTTACGCGACGATTGGGATGAAGTACCAGATACCCACCCAAGACACCAGAGATAGCACCAGATGCGCCGAGACAAGGAGTAAGCGCCTCATCACCGCGAGCATTCAGAAACACAAAGGCAAGCGATGCCAAGACGCCGGCTGCCAGATAGTAGATGAGATATCGAGCGTGCCCCATGTCGTCTTCGACATTATCACCAAAGATAAAAAGAAACCACATGTTCCCGAGAAGGTGCATCCATCCGCCGTGCAGAAAAATACCTGTCAGTAATGTGAGGTAGACAGGAATCGGTGTAGGGCGAAGACCGGGCACAGACACTGAATAGTGCTGGCCCTCATACTCAACCTCCCGTATGGTTGGTTCGGTAACAATATCTTTGCCGGCCACAATTTCGGCTGGGACCTGACAGAAGGCTAACGTAACGTCATCGTTTTTTCCACCCTGTTGGAAGAGTACAAAGACAACAACGTTTGTTGCGATGAGTGACCATGTCACCCATGGAACTTTTTGACGATCAGAATTGTCATCACTCAGTGGAAAAACCATAGCTGCACGGCAGAAGGAGGAGACTGATTGTATTGTTGTCACAGTGACAACTCATCAGTTTCTTAATGTACGCCCTGCAAATGAAAAAAGGGAATCACTCACGCAGCTTTCGAGCGTTGCGCTCCCTTTGGCTTCTGGGCAGGAGAAATATCAGCTTCTTCCAGCTTTTGTTCTATCCAGCCATCAACACTCCAAGGGCCTCCTCCGGCATAAATCAACGCAAGAAGTCCACCACCGATTGCCATATTTTTCATGAATTGAATTATTTGCAATTGCCTCTGTGCTGGATCAGCAATCATCCAAAAATCATGGAAATAAAATGTCGCTGCGGCGAGAAAGACGAAAAGAAAAGCAGCTCCTATTCGCGTCCATGCACCTGCCAGAAGTGAGAGGCCGCCGATAAGAATAAGACCGATTGCACCAAACAGCGCCAGCCGAGGATTTGGAATTCCTTCACTACCCATATATTCAGCCGTCTGTGAAAAGTGACGAATCTTGCTATCGAACGCGCTGAATAAAAAAATGGCAACAAGCATAAAGCGAGCCAACAGAGACACGCATCCCTGAACAAAATTGGCGACCTGTTCCATGATGTAACCGTTCCTGCCTTTATCTCTCAGTCCACATTCCAAACCAGAGAACTTTTGCAAGATACTCGCGTTCGTATCCGTCCACCGCAAGACCGGATAGCCTGTTAAAATTGGCAATCTCGAGAAACAAGGCAGCTGAATGACCTTCTTTTTGTTCAGGTCGACAATCGGCTGTCAGTCATCCCAAGGCCGGTTGCTGACACGTCACACAGTGAACTGCTCCTCGTCCACGAATTAATTCGAGGGCTGAAAATGGAACTACTTCCCGACCTGGAAAGAATTGCTCGATTGTTGCTATCGCGGCTGCATCGAGGTCGTGTTCAAAGGTTGGAACAATGACGCCACCGTTCACTATAAAAAAGTTTAGGTAACTGGCCGGGAGCTGTACGTCTTCAAAACAAATACGCGGTGGCAAATCGATGGGCACAACATCAAGTAATCGTCCACGAGCATCTCTGAGGCTTTTCAACAATTCAAAATTTGCTTTGAGTGATTCATGATTTGGATCACTCTCGTCAGGCTGGCGAGCTGCAACAACGCAACCCGGTGCAACAAAACGAGCTAACTGATCAATGTGACCATCCGTATCATCACCAACGAGATTACCATTGACCCAGAGCACCGTATCAATGCTTAAGGCAGACCGAAGAATTGCTGTCAACTCCTCGCGGCTATACCCCGGATTTCTTTGCGGGTCATCGATGCAGCGATGATTTACCAAGAGCGTTCCATCACCGTCTGTTTCAATCGCACCTCCCTCGCAAACTATTTCAGCCTCTACAATTTTAATACCAAGATGTTCTGCGATTTTCTCAGCAACAGCAGCATCAGCATCCCATGGAGGATATTTTCCACCCCAGGCGTTGAACCCAAAGTTCGTAACACTCAGTTCCGATCCAACACCCTTCGACTTTAAAAAAACTGGCCCCGTATCTCGTAGCCACGAGTCATTCGTCGAAATTTCAATAAAATCGACTGGGCTAAGGTCCTCAAGCATGGAGGAGGCGTGACAAAGCACATCTGCACTACCGATGACACGCACGGATTCATAACAGGCAAGCAGCCTGACAAGCTTGGCAAAAGCCCGTGGCACCTCGTCAAAGTCACCAAGGAAAGTGGCTTGTCGATGAGGCCAGGCAAGCCAAGTTGCTGCATGTGGCTCCCATTCAGCAGGTAACCGATAGCCGATCGTTGGCGAAGACACTTCTTCAACCTTCATTCCATCGAAACTCCGTCATCGATCTACTAAAATTTTAAACCCAGGGAGCTTTTGAGGTTCAGATCAGACCAAATCGACACATATGAGGGCATGAACGCTCTCCAGCGTGCACAACTATGACTATACGACAACTCTTCTGAATTTATCTCACTCGCAGAGCAGCATATTGGCATCTCATCCTGTGACGACCTGATCCAATTTGGCCGCAGGAACTGGGTATTGCTCTGCTAACTCTGCCACTTCTCGGCGAGTCGAC
>JBDOMQ010000303.1:0-13219 GCA_039831725.1 Pirellulales bacterium | reverse complement strand
CGTTTTGCCTCACAGCCGTACGGTTTTTGAATCAATAGCCGGTCGAGGACCAGTAATCCATTTTGCAGCAGGCAATCCAGCGTTACTTCAACTTGCGGCCGAAGCCGGCGGTACAGTCATGGGTATCGATTGGCGGATCGAATTAGATCATGCCTGGCAGCAGGTGGGTTATGATCGAGGTGTGCAGGGTAATCTGGACCCAACTGTACTGCACACGACTCCTGATGTTGTGCGTTGTCGTACGGAAGATATTCTTGCACGCATTGCGGGACGCCCTGGACACATAATGAACCTCGGCCATGGGATATTGCCAGAAACTCCAGTAGAAAATGTACTGGAGTTTATTGCGACCGTAAAACAAAAATAAAAAGCGAGTCAACTCGTAGTACGATCACAGGCAAATTCTTTGAATATTTTTCATCTGTGTTTCTGTGCGAATTGGGGTAAAACTAAGGGTTGGCCTGAACGGTATCAAAAGAGTTCCGTTGTGGCTTAATTCATTAATTTATTTATCCATTCGAAAAGCACCGACACATACTATGACCACTTTGGAGCAACGTCTCTTTCATCTTTTTGACCCACGTGATCGCAAGCGAGCACGGAACCTCGTTCCAGAAAAAGTTATCTGTCCTCGTGTTGGCCAAGTTCAGGCAACACTGGCGAGTGATGATGGAACCAATCATGAAGTTCTACTCGAACTCTCTGCAAATCGACGGGGCGGTATGATCCTAGAGAGTCGTTGCACAAGTCCTGATGGGCGCGCTGGTAAACCATGCGCGCTTGTTGCAGCTGTTCTACTTGAGGTTGATCGACGTGGCTTGCTTAGCGGTATTGCTGAGCAGACGCCAGTGACGCTCGACATAGTTGCTGATGAGACGGATGATTTTGAGGAGATCGAATCAAAGCGTTCCTCAACGTTCAACCAAGAGAACGAGACTGATCATGCAGGGCTACCTCAAGCTTCGAACCCGCAGTTAACACGGACTCTACAGAGTGAGAATCGTTCAGTTCAAAAAAAGGGACGACAGCCAGCCTGGTCTACCGAACTTGAAAACCGTCGGCGTTTAGTTGAGCCGGCATTACGAACAAGTAACGTCGTCTTAGGTGGTTTGCGAAAAAGTACCGGAACTCTGATGTTTCTACTCGATGCAGCATCGGCTGACAGTCGACTGGTTGCATTGCAGCCATGTCGCATGCCGATTGACGAATCTGGTCACCCTGCCGGTCAGCCAAAGCCTATCATCATCGGCCCTCAGGCCATTTCATTCGGTCATTTTGATGCCGATGAAAGGCGAGTGTTGTCTATGCTCGCTGGCACAATGTCCGCCGAGACACATCATGGTGGCCAAATACTCGAAGAACGTACCATGAGTCGGTTTCTGCTGAGCCGACAATCTGCAGCACGGGATCTTGCGATGCTTTGTGCTGAGGGCCGGCTTATTTTTCAGCCAGAGCCCCGTCGAGCACCGGAAACAGTCTTGCCACTGGTATGGGATGCTGGGCGACCCTGGGAATTTGCCTTACTTATCGAACCCGGTGACGACACGGGCCTGGAAGCTTGTCTCCAGAATGACCTTCTGTCAAAAAAGGAAAAGCGGGTTTGTCCGAAGAAGGCCAGTCTCAATGGCCTTCTTGTACGGGGGAGTGAGCGCCAGTCACTCCAAACACCGAGATTGATTTTGCGAGCAGGCTTTCTTGTGTTTGAAGATCGCCTGTGCCGTCTTGTCATTGATGCAGCTGCAGAGGAACAGCAGGGCGAGTGCTCAGAGCAAGATGAGCCTGCAGGTCTTCGAGGCTGGATGGAGCAATTTGATAGACGAGGCCCAATCGAACTGTCGGGGTCTCAAATTGATGGGCTCATTGAGCAGCTTGCTTCATTGGCAGACTTACCAAAATTAGAACTTCCTGGTTGGACGGGATGGCAAGTAGAGTCAGGAAGGCCTCAGCCCAAATTAGTGTTAGACGATTCACCAAGTACGAAAGATGAGGAGCAAGTAGGATCGCTTGATCCTGAGGAATCGCTTGGTCGGCCAAAGCGTAAGTCCCGTAAGAGTAAGCCAAAGATTCAGCTGGGAGGAAACATTTGGTTTGACTACAGTGGGATTCAGATAGCTGCGGATGATCCAGCCGGTGGTGCGGCTGATGCAGCGAGGCGTCGACTTGTTCGGCGAAATAAACCAGCAGAGCGAGAAGCACTCAAAGCACTGCCACGATGTGGCTTTTCTCCAGTCCGAACTGGGCAAGCGAGTGTCACTGAAGACGATGTCGCTCCAACGCATCATGTTGAGATACCTCGTTCGCGACTTGATGCATCGGTATCGCAATTAGCGAGTCTGGGATGGGCAGTAGAAGTTTCTGGGAGACGATACCGGCCAGCCGGGAATGTAGCGTGGAATGTTAACAGCGGTATTGATTGGTTTGAGCTTTCTGGATCGATTGACTTCGGTGGAGTGATTGCGGATATGCCCGAACTTCTTGCAGCTCTTGCAAGAGGTGATCGAGCAGTGGATTTGCAGGATGGCTCTCGTGGTATCTTGCCTGCTGACTTTGCGACTCAGTTGGAGCCTCTACTCGCACTCGCGCAGGAAAAAAATGGTCGTCTTCGGTATGGTCGCATGCAGGCAGCTCTCCTTGACGCACTTATTGCTGGAATGCCCCAATCGCAGGTAGACGATGCATTTTCTGTCATTCGTGATGAACTCGCCGCTGGTGGTAGGCCTGAACCAGAAAATGAGCCAAATGGATTTGAAGGCAGCCTCCGGCATTATCAGAAAGAAGGGCTGGGGTGGTTGAGTTTCCTCGAGCGACTTGGCCTTGGTGGTTGTCTTGCGGACGATATGGGTCTTGGAAAGACCATTCAGGTGCTCGCGCTGCTGGTGCGGAGACAGCGCGTGCTTGAGGAGGCTGGCATAGCGACTCGGCCGTCACTTGTCATTGTTCCAAAAAGCTTGATCTTCAATTGGATGCAAGAAGCCAAGCGTTTTGCACCAGAATTACGACTACTTAATTATACCGGTCAAGAACGGACGGATTCAGCCGAAGCGATCGACCAATTTGATCTTGTTCTTACAACGTATGGTACCCTTCGTCGTGATATAGCACAGCACCGAAAAACTGATTTTGATTATGTCATTCTTGACGAGGCTCAATCGATTAAAAATGCAACAAGTCAGGCTGCGAAAGCCTGCCGCTTGCTACGAGCAAGACAGCGATTGGCTCTGACGGGTACGCCTGTCGAAAATCATATTGGCGAGTTGTGGAGTATTTTTGAGTTCCTTAACCCAGGGCAGCTTGGAACGGCGGGCCGCTTAAAGAGATTTCTTGCCGGCGGTCGAGGGAATGGGTCAGAACTTGTGGCACGGGCAGTACGGCCCTACCTGCTTCGAAGAACAAAAACAGAGGTGCTCTCTGACCTCCCTGAGAAAACGGAGCAGACACTATTCTGTGAGTTGGGTGATCAACAACGAAAAGCATATGACGACCTTCGGCAGCACTACCGTAATGAGCTTACTACTCGAATTGGCCAGCAAGGAATTGGTCGGAGTCGAATTGCAGTACTTGAGGCTCTATTACGACTTCGTCAGGCAGCGTGCCATCCTGGTTTGATCGATGCAAATCGAATTGACGATCCATCCACAAAGCTAGACACGCTACTGGAACAGCTTGATGAAGTGCTTGACGAAGGGCACAAGGTACTTGTGTTTAGTCAATTTACGAGTTTTCTTGCAATTCTACGTCGGAAGTTGGATGCACGAGGTAGGACATATGAATATTTGGATGGCAAAACCACCGATAGACAAAGCCGCGTTGAAAGGTTTCAAGAAGACTCGGACTGTCGACTTTTTCTCGTTAGCCTGAAAGCAGGAGGACAGGGACTAAACCTGACTGCGGCAGACTATGTCTATATTCTTGATCCCTGGTGGAATCCAGCAGTTGAGGCTCAAGCCATTGACCGGGCTCATCGTATTGGTCAGACACGTCCTGTTTTTGCTTATCGACTCATTGCTCGTAATACAGTTGAAGAAAAGATTCTTGCCCTTCAGGATCAAAAACGTGAACTTGCGGCATCAATTATTTCAGCCGATACAGGAATTCTTTCGGGACTGACGACTGAGGATGTCGAAATGCTGCTGTCATAAGAGATATTTTTGGCAGATGAAACCTCACACAAACCAAATATATTTATTGCATCATTTAAGGCCTTAGCAGTGCACGATAGCGTGATGGTGCTAAGGTAAATTGAAGTGTTTTATTTATCACATTAGAAAAATGAAGTAGCACCCGATTATGTCGGGTTGGCTGCAGTCAGAGAAATGGTTTGAAGTTGTTGAAGAATAAATAAATTAAATAAACCCTGTGTACTTTAAATATGTCCAGCAACGACTCGGTGGTTCGCCACAACATACTTGTTGTAGATGACGAAGAAGACCTCCTTGAATTGGTGCGATATACACTCGCTAAGGAAGGACATTCAATCACCTGTGTCGATACCGGAGAGAAGGCTATTGAATCGGTCAGGCAGAGAATGCCCGATATTATTGTTCTTGATTTAATGCTTCCTGGAATTGATGGTCTTGAAGTATGTCGCCGTCTTAAAAGAGATTCAAAAACGCGTGAAATACCCATCATAATGCTCACGGCCAAAAGCGAAGAACGAGATGTCATTACGGGTCTTGATGGTGGTGCAGACGACTATGTGACAAAGCCGTTTAGTCCAAAAGTTCTTCATGCCAGAATAAAATCTTTAATGCGTCGTAAAGATGCGGAATTAAGGAGTCAGCAAGAAACAACAATTGAAATTCGAGATCTCGTGATACATCCAGGTCGGCATGAGGTAACTTTAGGTGGGTTAGGACTGAATCTAACGTATACCGAGTTTGCCTTGCTTCAACACCTCGCAAAGAGGCCGGGATGGGCTTACACCAGAGCTCAGATTGTTGATGCCGTGAAAGGCGAGGATTATCCAGTAACCGAACGTTCAGTTGACGTACAAGTTGCAGGCTTGAGGAAAAAACTTGGTGAGTTTGGTAGTAATATTGAGACGGTCCGTGGTGTAGGGTATCGCTTCCGGGCATAAATCTTAAACCCATCGCAACGCTATGCCCAAACCTCGGCTTTCAAGGCAACTTTTTGGAACTTACGCGGTGGCATTAGTCATCGTGATAGCTGGCTGCTACTGGCTCTCAACCGTGCGAATGTCCTCTGTCACAGCAGAGACGGAGTTCGAACGGATGACAACCACTGCTCTCAGCTTGGCAGTTCTTCTTAGAGATGGTGTCAATTCATCACAAGAAGAACATGTTGCGCAAGTTGTTAATGAAATTATTAGTTCGAAAGACCAAAGATTTGAGATCTTCGATTTTCAGGGAAATCGTTTGGAGACAACAGTCTCCAAAGGGTTATTAGAAGACGACGCAATAGACACGTTGCCAAATCTGAAACACCTTCTTGATGAGACGAAAGCCGGAAGAATTGCGAAGACAAGTCGGTACAACGTAGAGAAAAACAGCCGTCTTTTGGTTGTAGCTGTTCCATTCGGTCGTGTGAGCGCTCTTTCGGGGGCCCTCTGTTTATCAGTTGATACGCGGCAGACAGATCATATTTTGGCGGATGCATTAAAAAAACTTTTGATTGGTTTTATTGCTGTTGGTTTATTCGCGCTGTTTATTGGCTGGTTGATTGCTCTTTGGGTTGCAAAACCGGCACGTGATCTTGCTCGTGCGATCAAACGTGTTGCCAATGGTGATGGAACAGAGCTAATTCCAAGGCCAGAAATTGCAGAATTAGCAACAATTGCTGAAGCGACCAGTATGCTCAAAGAAAAACTTGTTGAACGAGGCTTAACTCTTGGACGACGAGATATTGAACAAGAGGCTGTCCTCGATAGTATGATGGAAGGCGTACTCGCAGTCGATGTCCGACAACGAATCGTCGGCCTCAATCAGGCAGCCGCAACACTGTTTAATATTGATATCGACGTTGCTCTTCGGAAGCCACTTCAGAGTGTGGTGCGAAATCCAGCGATACGTCGATTTGTTTTACGAGCAATTGATTGCCGTGATCCAATAGAAGATGACTTTGATCTTGTAGGCCCTCCAAAACGAACAATTCGTGCTCATGGCACAGCACTCCGAGATCCGACTGGAGAGGGTGGAGCAGTAATCGTCTTAAACGATGTTACTGAATTGGAACGATTAGAGATTGTTCGGCAGGACTTCGTGGCGAACGTTTCACATGAACTTAAGACACCTATTGCAACAATTAAGGGATTCGTCGAAACACTTCTTGATGGAGCAATCGACGAGCCAAATGATAATAAACGGTTTTTATCCATTGTCGCAAAACAAGCAGATCGGCTTGAAGCAATAATTGAGGATCTTCTTGCTCTCTCACGAATCGAACAAAGTGAGGGGTCCGGTGTTCTGCCTTTAGAGCCAACACGGATCACTGATCTTCTGGCAGTTGCATGTTCGGATTGTATGCCTCGAGCAATGGAGCAGGGTATTACGATGAACATTACTTGTGATGCGAGCCTAATTGCGTTGGTAAATGGCCCCCTTCTAGAACAGGCAGTTGTCAACCTGATTGAAAACGCAGTCAAGTACAGTGGAACTCATCAACCGATATCAATTTGTGCTGGTCTGGAAAAAGTCTCTCCTGAAGGCAAGGAAGAACTTACGATCAGTGTCGCTGATCACGGTTGCGGTATACATGCAGAGCATTTGCCCCGACTCTTCGAGCGATTCTATCGTGTGGATAAAGGTCGTAGTAGGCAGGCGGGCGGAACGGGACTTGGTCTATCGATCGTGAAACATATTGTTCAGGCTCATGGTGGAACAATTTCAGTTGAAAGCCAACTGAAGGAGGGCAGTTCATTTTGCCTTCGAATACCGTATGTTCGATAGCTGTTGTGGTCTTCCGTAAATCGGTTCGCTAGACGCCTGAGACATTATCAGGTGCCGTTTTCTTCAGCTGAGTTATTTCTCAGATTTTTGTTGAACTGAAGTATTTTCTCCCAGGCACTTTCAGGTGTGTCTGCGTATTCGAAAAGATCGAGATGTTCATGCGAGATAACACCAGAGTCAGCAAGGAAGTCAAAGTCAATAACTTTGGACCAGTAATCATGCCCAAATAAGATAATCGGAATAGGTTGCATTCTATGTGTCTGTCGGAGCGTGAGTGTCTGAAACATTTCATCGAGAGTCCCAAACCCGCCCGGAAATAATACAGCACCGACAGATCGAAGAATAAAATGAAATTTTCGTAGAGCAAAATATTTAAATTGGAAGCAAAGTTCTGGTGTAATAAATGGATTTGGTTGTTGCTCTGCCGGCAACTTGATATTGAGTCCAATTGATTTGCAACCAACATCAAAAGCTCCTCGATTCGCGGCCTCCATAATACCGGGACCGCCACCAGTGACGACGACATATGATCGTTTTTTATCACACTGGTTATCTATCGAAACAAGTCGAGCAAATTGCCTTGCGTCATCATAAAAATGCGATAACTCAACAAGCTTTTCACTACGTTGGACTTCACGAGCAAGGTTTTGGTTTTCAGCATCCATCGCCAGATTGCGATTGGCTTCTGACAAACGCCTTTCCGCAGTGTTTTTTTCGGCTATCTGTGTACCACCAAATACTATTATTGTTGACTCGATATTGTCTTCCTGAAACGCAAGTTCTGGTTTGCCGAGTTCCAGTAGCATGCGAACACCCCGCATTTCAGTCCGCTCGAGCAGTGCACGGTCGTCTTGTGCAAGGCTATAGCTGGGTGAACGAAGAATTGCCTCCATGTTTTCAGTGACGAGTGCAATATCATCACCGAGTATTGTATTTGGAAGGTGATCGCATATGTCGGCATGGGTCTCACCCCAGGGAGTACTCGCTTTTGATGTTTGGTTTTCTACTACTTTTTTGTTTTTTTTAGTCATTTTATTTCTAACTTGATGGAATAATCTGCTGGAGGTAGGTTGCCGAGATTTTTATAGCAATCGAATGTAGAACGGCAACGGAAAAACGCTGGCAATAACAGAAAATAAATGGTGCCAACAAACGAATTTGAGAACCGCTTTGAAACTATGGGGAATGATTTCTGGGAAAAAGGACAAATCAAAAAGTGTGCTTATGGCATCGCTTCTGAAATTGTATGAGGAGTCTTTTTCGAGCGACTTGTTCCTGCAACTGTGATTGAGCCACGATCAATTCGTAGAGATTCGACCTGAAACCGTCCAGGCTGTCGACCTTCTTTGTCCAACGAGGATGGATCTGCAAGCCGCTGAGGTACGGTTGCCAAAAGGAGAGTTCGATCACGATATCGTTGTAAATCAGTGGCAATTCCGGCATTTTTTAGGGTCTTACTACATTCTTGAAGAACTGCATTACGAGGGAGCGGGAGTTGCCCGACGCCGGCCCTTTGCACCGTTAAGGTGAATTGATTGACGGATTTGAGTCGGACCTCAATGTCCGCCCATGCCACAGCAGGTACTCCCCACCTCGAAACTTCTATGCCGATCCGAAGAAGGTGTGGTTCAAGTTTGATACGTGGGCGAGACAGTCGACCCCATAATGCGTTTCCAAGAAGTTCAGGGTGATTTCGAGGCAGGTCATTTCCTAACCATGCATTGATTTCATCTTCACGCACGCTAATACCCCAATTATTTCCATGTCGAATTTCATTTGTGGCAGATGCTATCTGCGTCAGAAAACGTGCTGCAATTGACTGTTCCTTCGATCCACTATGTACAACCGATTGATAGAACTGAGGCGGTACAAATGCGAGACTGCAACCTAAAACGATCAAGATGCAGCAAACCACCATTGCACAAAACGCTAGCCGATATGGAGTTATCTGCCCGACCGCATGAAGAGAAACCCGATTCTCCTCATTGTCTGTTGAATTTTGCAAAAAATTTTCTTTTCCATTATTTTCCAAAATGGATCTCTCAACCGATTACCCAGCAAGTTTGCATAAACTTGATATTGGTAATACACCATCATCCTCAAGAATGACGTCTCCAAGTGCATCTATTTCCAACTCGTCCCGCAGAACCCGCATTTCAGATGGAGCTTCAATTCCTATTCGTACTTTATCACCATTAACTCTTACAATTGTTACCACAACTGATTCACCAACTCGAATGCGCTCATTTTGCTTTCGGGACAATACCAGCATAAAAGCCTCCGTTCCTATTGAGATAGATTTTTGAAATGAATAGTGCTAGCAACTGTGCAGGATTCGTGTGATCCTAACGGGTGGACAGCACCGCGACTTGGTTCACCAGAAGGCCTGGGAAAGATGGGAGCCAAAGGTACTATCGTCCGAATACTTAAGATTTCTTGGCCGTAACGATTTATCACGCAGTCGTACGGATCATTCCGGCTGCACCGGAGACTCACAGAAAATACAAAATTTTCATAGAGACTGTGGTTGTGAATCAGTAGATACTGAAAGAAACTGAATCTATTTTCTTTCAGCCTGTGTGTACTCTGCAAGAGTTACTTCTTCAGCGATTGCCATACAGGCTTCAGCATCGGCAATTCGTTGAAGATCATCCGCCCGAAGTGCAGGATGAATACGATGAACCGAACACAAATGACGTTGCAGCATTGAAGAGAGTCCGGAAGTAACGAGACTTCCTCGAGAATCTATTTGAAGAGTGACAGATGTCGGAAGTTTGGCTTCGGATGAAAGCTGCTTATTGAGTGCCAGTCGGGGGAACGGCGGAATGCCACCTGGATGAAGGAGGGCACGTAAGAGGATTGCAGTGTCTGCAAACTGTCTGTATTGCCCTGCCATTTCTGCTGACGGTGCATCTGTTGTTTCAATACGGTATTTCACCCTTGGTCCAACGAGTTCGATTGCATCCATTGATTCAGTAATGCCATTCTCAAAATGTGGGCCACCAGCCCAACAAAGTAGTTTGTCATCTGATGTCCGCGCCCATTTTGCGAGTGATACGCGCAATCGTTCGAGTTGAATGCTATCTATCGATGTTTTGACTTGCCGAAGTGGATCAATGAGTAAAACTCGTTCACGAGTTGGGTCATGAAGCACAATCTCGCCATTGAATGCTTTGGGGTTATCTGATCCAGAATCAGAAGTCTTCTTTTCCGCAGGTGTGGTATCAAGAAAGTCCCAAGCGACTTTGGATGAGAAAAGTGTCAGACTGTGAGCAATCGGTGTATCATCCCGATCAGCAAAGACGTCAGTCTCAATTCTGAGCGCCTGAGCGTCATTTGCGAAAAGTGCTTGCCCACTAGAAAACAAGAATACAATGGCAGGACAAAATGCCCTGATCAGATGCCTCGCCCAATGACATTGCGTGGTAACCACTTGTATCAAGCTTTCGTAGGGAAATATCAATGATTGGTATCTTTCCAGACTGTAACAGATGACTAAGTGCTTTCCCTAGTGTGATTTCTAGGGCGGACTGATGTAGGGAATTTGTTTTTTTCTGTAGTTTTTGTTCTGAATGAACTTACCTCTGTTGCCCTCCTCTCCTATTTAAATAATGTTTCTTTCTGATCTTCTTGTTGTCTTTGCCGTAACAGCAGTTGTTGTTTTCCTGTTTGGACGAGCACAAATACCCAGCGTCATTGGCTTGCTTGTCTCGGGTGTAGTTGTGGGGCCATACGGACTGTCTTTGGTTGATGATTTAGAGAGCGTTGAGCTTCTTGCAGAAATTGGTGTTGTCGTCCTCTTGTTTACAGTTGGACTTGAAATATCCATTTCACGACTCCTTGCCATGTTGCCACTCATGGCAAGTATTGGGCTTCCACAGATTGCTGGAACAACACTTCTGATTGCTGCGGCCTGTCGTTGGCATGTAGGAACACTTCCGCAAGCAATTTTTGCTGGGCTCCTGATTGCCATGTCGAGCACTGCAATCGTTCTGAAGCTTTTATCGGATCGCAGTCAATCCGGTACTCAGGCGGGACGAATTTCAATATCGGTTCTTTTGCTGCAGGACTTATTTGTGATAGTTGCAATGCTTGCGGTGCCTTTGTTAGCTGCTTCAGCTGGAGTGAGTGCAGCGGACAATAATCACATTGCTTCTCATCACAGCACTCAATCATTTGTTGAAAACCCGTTCCTGGCGGTTCTCGTGGGATTTGTAATCGTCGTTGGTGTGCTTCTTGCTGGTCGGCAATTCATTCCGAAAGTTTTGCACGAAGTAGTGCGGCTACGGAATCGAGAGCTATTTCTCATAACGCTCGTACTTATTTGCTTAGGTACAGCGGCGATTACTGCGGCAGCGGGCTTATCACTCGCTATAGGGGCGTTCATAGCTGGTTTAGCACTTTCTGAAAGTGAGTATGGGCATCAGGCTTTTGCAGAAGTGCTTCCTTTTCGCGATACACTTGCCAGCCTTTTTTTCGTATCGGTGGGAATGTTGCTTGATATATCGTTTGTCTTTTCACACTTCGGACTCGTATGTCTCGTCGTTTTTGTGATCGTGCTACTCAAGGTTTTTGCCACAGCAATACCAGCAATGCTTGCAGGTTTTCCTGTTCGAACGAGCCTGATTGCTGGCGGTACGATTGCTCAAGTGGGTGAATTCTCATTTGTTCTTGGATCACGAGGTGCTGATGTCGGTTTGTTAACAGGCAATGACTACCAAACATTTCTGGCAGCTGCTGTTATTACGATGGCTGCGGCTCCGCTTCTCACAAATGTTGTGCCACAACTATGCGATTGGCTTGGACAAAGCTCATGGTTTGGTGGAATGTTTCATGATTCACCTCCAGAAGATGACATAGGTTTATCGGATCACGTCATCATCGCCGGTTTTGGTATTAATGGACGGAGCTTGGCAACCGCGTTGGCTGAGTTTGGTGTCCCACATATTATTTTGGAGCTGAACCCAGAAACGGTTCGTAGTGAGGGAGCATTGGGTATAGATATCCGCTATGGTGACTGCACTCGTCGACCAATTTTAGAACATGCCGGGATCTTTCGCGCACGAGCTTTTGTGGTAGCAATTTCTGATCCGGCGAGTGCGCGTCGTAGCGTTCGAGTGGCGCGTGATCTTGTGCCAGAACTCGAGATTTTTGTTCGGACAGAGTATTTGGCAGAAGTTGATGAATTACGACTATTGGGTGCGGATGTTGTTGTGCCCGCAGAGTTTGAAACGGCACTATCACTTTTCGAGCGTGTGCTTGGTATCTACGACGTCCCAGAAGAAAAAATTGATGATCTTGTTGATCAACTTCGTTTAGAAAACTATGGGTTTCTCCGAAGTGGTGTGAGAAGACAGACAATTCAGTCGATAGACAGTCCTGATATTCATGACCAATTAGGACGTTGCCGAATATCACAACGGAGCGTTGTCGTAGGGAAGACAATTGGCGAACTGGATGTCCGAGCGAAGACAGGAGTAACAATCATTGCAATCCAGCGCAGCAATCAGCAGATACGAAATCCTGGGCCAAATCTGCAGTTACAAATTGGTGACGAAGTTTCATTTGTCGGCAGTCGCTCTGAGCGGACCGCGGCCAACAAACTCTTTTTGTTGACCAGCCGTAACACCGACTGAATAAAAGTATCAAACAGTGTGTTGCTGGAGTAGCTCGAATGGAATGATATCGAGTGCCTTCTCACTCGTGGCCTCGAGAACAACTCCTGGAGCACAGCCCGCTCTCATGGCTTCGAGCCATCGAGCCGCACAAAGGCACCATCTATCACCCGGTACAAGGCCAGGAAAATTGAATTCAGGTCGTGGTGTGACGAGATCGTTTCCTGCTTCGACTGTAAATTGAAGGAATGCCTTCGTCATGACAGCACAAACGGTATGGGAGCCGGTATCGTCAGAACATGTGCGACAGAGGCCATCTCGAAAAAAGCCGGTGAGCGGTTCAGTAGAGCACTGAACCAGTGGTTTGCCGAGAAGATTCCGGTTGCGTCCTGAGTCAGATGAGTCATGCGAGCTGTCAAAACTAATCATTTTTATCTACTTCAATCATGAGAGGGCATGGAAGACAATTGTCCTGACTACAATTCAGTAAACAATCTAAAATTTCAGTATAAATAATTCTCTCCATTCAGCCCTACAGTTACTCGTACTATGGTTATGCTCAGCTTACAAATCGATACTCCTGACCGCTGGTTTTTGCAGGTAGATGAAAATCTTGATGAGATATTGATTGACCATGCGCATTGTGAGAAGAAGGCAGCAGGCGTGGCAATGAACCTTCTCTTTGCCTATGTCGATAAT
>JBDOMQ010000425.1:0-13226 GCA_039831725.1 Pirellulales bacterium | reverse complement strand
TCTGCGACGGCTTGGCCAGGGGCGGCTTCTTGTACTTGTTGAAGAAAATCTAGCCGAACAACTTGGCGGTCAGGAACGATTTGGATCGCGGGCCTCTCGATGGTGCGACAAGTCATTAGTCGTCCCGCGAGGTATTGCCTCAGAACAGGCGACCGATCGTGATCTAAGAGCGTATGCGCGGCTTGACCGGGAGCTTTCGCAGCTCCACGCAGGTGACTGTGTTTTAGTCCTTGGAGCAGTGCCACAGATTGATTCGGGGCCATTTGATCCTGAGGATGATTTCATGCCGCTGGAGGCTGTTGTCAATGGCTGGCTCGAATTGGCACATGAGCCAGTAGCCGAGTGGGGAGGCGATCGACGGGCGGCCTGATCGTGTTATATGTCGCTCGTTATGCTCTGCGTTACCATGAGTAGACGACAATCACCTCGGCGCGGCACAATATGGTTGTGCTCAACGTGCGTGCGAGCGGAGATTCTTACCACAACAAGAGACCCATGACAGAACAGCCACACTCATCGCCTGCGGGTAGTCCTTTTGATGATCTCGCCGTAACCGTGCAATTGGCTGAGCCTCTTGCCAAACATACCTGGCTCGGTGTTGGGGGCGTGGCCCAGTATTTTTGTGAGCCGGTGAGTGCTGAGTCGCTTTCCGCAGTTGTGTCGAGATGCAATGAGACGGGAATAAAACTTCGTGTCATTGGCGGCGGTTCGAATGTACTAGTGCCGAGTGACGGTATTGAAGCGATGGTCATTCGGCTTTCAGCAGCGCCATTCTGTGGTGTTGAAGTTGATGGCCAGAGTGTACGCGTGGGTGCGGGTGCAAAACTTGTCCATCTGGTCTCGGCAGCAGTTCAAGTAGGACTCTCTGGCCTAGAAGATCTTGTTGGGATACCCGGAACCGTCGGTGGTGGCCTTGTTGGAAACGCAGCGGCACACGGATGTAATTTGGGTCAGCGGGTGCATAGCGTCACAGTGATGCTTCCGGATGGTAGTACGGAAGATCGGCTTCGTGATGACATAGCCTTTGCGTCGAGTTGGAGCAGCCTTGATGGAGTGATTGTCCTGTCTGCGAGGTTTGATCTCGATGAAGATGACCCGGAACGCCTGACAAAGCGAATGCAAAAGCAATGGATTGTCGAACGATCGGAGCAGCCGAGTGGAACACGTTCGGTGGCTATGATGTTTAAGGATCCTGTTGGTACGACGGCGGAGTCACTTATCGCACAGGCGGGTTGTCGAGATTTATGCATTGGTGGTGCATCAATTTATTCAAGCTGTGCGAATTATGTAGTAACTGAAGCAGAATGTCCGAGTAGTGATGTACAGGAGCTCGTTGAAAAAGTACGAGTCGTTGTTCGAGAAAAACTTGGTGTTGAGTTGGCTCCAAGAATACGTGTCTGGTGAGGCGAGCTGTGAGCGAGCACGATACTAAGGGCCAGTCCGAAAGCCCCGGCAGCATTTTCGGCCTCATCTGGAGATGGCGGTCCCTCATTGGTGCGTGTGTGGTTGTGACTGTCGCCATTGTTGCCGGCCGTGTCGCGTGGGAAAGGCAACGCGAAGGAGTTGTTCGCAATGAAGACTCACTCCTGACAGCGGATCGCATCGAAGTGATCGGCGTGCCGCCATGGATAACAACGGATCTAAAATGGCAAGTGCTTCGGAACGCAAGTCTGGATATGCCGTTGCCACTGGATGCACCAGATCTGGAGAGACAGCTTGCCCGGGCATTTGATATGCATCCTTGGGTGAAGCGGGTAGAACGCGTCACAACAAGCCATCCCGCGGCGGCCATTGTTCGCGTGATCTGCCGTGAGCCCATTGCAATGGTTCGCGTGGAAGGCGGCCTGCTGGCAGTTGATCGGGAAACAATACTCCTGCCAAGTGATGATTTTTCGGCTGAGTCAGCAGCGAAGTATCCTGTTGTCGCTGGTGTGTCGACCAGCCCCCGTGGGCCGGTCGGTTCCCCCTGGGGAGATCCAGCAGTGAAAGAGGCAGTGAATCTGATTACGACACTTGCCCCCGAAGTGGATGCGTTTGGGCTTCTCGAATGCCGTCGAGTTCCTAGAGAGGGCACGGCAGGAAATTGGTGGGAGTTGGTGGGGAGCGACAAACTTGTGGTGCTGTTCGGGTCCGCTCCGGGTATGGCAGTTGCTGGTGAACCATCGGCTGCTCAGAAAATCATTCGACTGGGAAAAATAGCCGAGCTTCACGCACGTGGGGAGAGTGTTGACGACACAGATCTGACAAAGGCTCGCTGAGGCGTGATCATGTGCGAGGCTTTTAAATCAGAAATGTGGTTTTTGCGCGTATGTTGTGATACAAACAATGGCGGAGCGAAACTGTTTTTGTCTCATATTTTGTCTCATAAATGGAGCTTAATGGCATGCGTCTTTTTGGAACGTTGATGCTTGTGGTAGCCGTGGCACAGTTTGGGTCAGATGTTGCTGCCGCCCCAGCGAAAGTAGTTGATATGAGTGTTGCTGCAAAGCAACCAAATCTCAAAGTGGTTGAAAATAAGATCAAGGGAAATGATCCCCTCTCTGTTGCGGCAAGTGCCTACGTCACACAACGAGGACGAGTCGCAATGTTAAATCTTCAAAATTCAATGAAGATGTTTAAGGCAATGAACGGAAAGCCTCCGACATTCAAAGAGTTTCAGGAGATGTTGGAAAAGCACAATGTTGAGCTCAGTGTTCTGCCGCCGAAAAGGCTCTACGGGTATGATTCGAAAACAGGCGGTATTGTGATTTTGGAGGATACCGGGGGCTGACACAAACCAGTCTGGTGGCGTGGTCTCGAACCCTAGCAAGTAGCTTCTCTCTGCCGGGGTGCTTATCGCGCCACAAGCTGCTGCATTCTTTTAAAATCTGGGTTGTCTGCTGTTCCGCAAAGTTCGAAGAGGATGGCTTCGGTCGTTGATAGCACGGCTCCGGCTCCTTCGAGTCGACGAAGGGCAACTGTGTGGTCCTGTTCGCGATAACTGCCGACTGCATCAACCGCAATGCAGACACGAAAGCCAGCTTGGAGTACATCCAGTGCTGTCTGTGCGATGCAAATATGGGTTTCGATACCACACACGATAAGCGTTTCAACATCCGGCGAAATCTGATCCAGGAAGGTTGGTGTCCCGCAGCAGCTAAAGCTGAGTTTCTCAATAGGGTTTTGATTCTTGAGTTTTGCGGTAATCGGCTCCACCGTCTGGCCAAGTCCTTTGGGGTATTGTTCAGTGCAAAGGATTTGTATTTTGAAAAGGTTGGCCGCTTCCACGAGTCGACAGCATTCGGTTATAACCTGCTGTCCCGTCGGGATGGTTGGTATGATTTTGTCCTGTACGTCGATCACGCAGAGCGTAGACTGTGACGGAGTAAGTCGCATGGCGAAACATGTCCTGAGCAAATAATTAGAGTTTTTGTAGAATCCGCGTGGGTATTGAATCGTAATCTTTCCCCATGCCGTTTATGGTCACCCTTCGGCTCAATTCACCAGTGACTTCGAGTTTGATAGTCAGCCGGTGGGGAGGAAGAGCTGAGGCTATTTTTTGTGGCCACTCGATAAATGCCCAGCAGCGATATTCCGCAGGAGCGACAATCGCAGCGTCCCAGCCCGTCTCCATCAGTTCATCAGGCTCGGTTACTCGGTACATGTCGGCATGGATTAGACGAATAGTGTTTTCCGGCAAATCATGGACCGTTATAAGGTTGAAAGTCGGGCTTGTCACATGTGATGGATCGATTCCCACAGCATGTGCGATTGCTTTTACAAATGTTGTTTTCCCGGCCCCCAACTCGCCTCGAAGGGTTACGATCGCTGACTGGGGCAGATATTCTACCACGCGCGCTGCCAAGCGATCGAGGTCGTCAAGGTTCTTTATTTCGCACGTTACGGTCCTGGTCGATTGGACGGACTTATTCGAACACATGCTCAAATCCTTTTTTTTCGAGACGCGTTGTGTGTCCGTCTGGTTTGATGCCAACGAAGTCAAGGCCTTCTGTCACTTTCCCAATAATACAAGGTTGCATTGTGGTTTTCGGAACCAGGATATTCGGGTCATCTTCCACAAGTGCATGAGCTGCTTGTGGAGGCATGGCCAGAAGGAGTTCAAAGTCTTCACCATCTTGCATGGCGTGCTTCAGGGGAGTCATCTGATTGATGGGCTGAACCTTTGAAAGGCTGTTTGCGTCTGGGTGTATTGGTATCGAGTCCAGTTCTATGATGCCGCCGACATGACTCGCCGTGAGCATTCGACCGCAGTCGAGAGTAAGGCCGTCACTGATGTCGAGTGCGGCGTGAACGGGGTACCGAGATGCAATTGCAATTGCTTCACGGCATCGTGGTGTGACATGAAGGTGCCGGCCAAGAAGGCTGCCGCCGAGAGCGCCAGTCACGACTAAGAGGTCACCAGGTTGGGCTGCATTCCTACGCCAGCATTGCCTTGGCAAAATACTACCGATTGCCGTGACACTGATAACGAGGGGGCCGTCCCATGCATTGGTGTCGCCTCCCGCGAGGGTCACGTCAAATGCGTCCACTTCCTCTCGAATTCCGTTGAAAAGGTCTTCGGCAATTTTTCTGCCACCAAGCCGTGGGAGTGCTACCGAAACAACAACTGCCTCGG
Organism: Pirellulales bacterium; assembly: GCA_039831725.1. Classification (GTDB taxonomy): domain Bacteria; phylum Planctomycetota; class Planctomycetia; order Pirellulales; family UBA1268; genus UBA1268. The sequence goes on along the minus strand of JBDOMQ010000425.1, from coordinate 8,611 downwards.
GGCAAGCTGCCATTGCGGCGAGATCACTGAGGCTCACGGCCACGGCCTTTCTGCCAACCCGATACGCTGAAGCAGGTGGAGGGAAATCCTTGTCATCACGAGACGTCGAGAACCGAAAATCAACTGATTCAGTGAGCAGATCCGTAGTAACGACAGTGCGTTTGCCTCCTGGCAGCCTGAGGACAGCGGCATCATCACCTGGTGGAACCTCGAGCCTGTGGTCCTTTTTGACTTGTGGCAAGAGCCACTTGAGGAATTGAGTTTCCACGCCAGGTCCTTCCGCGCGACATCAGGAAATGTGATCGAATCCCGAAGGCTTATCTCAGGATTGTATCAGAGGTGAGATGGCCGAAGAGCGTATCACGGCCGCGGAGGATATAGAACTTTACTGTCTCTAGCTCGTCAGATTCGATCTGATCGAGTATGTAAGTCACATTATCAGGCTTGACCGTTTCCCAGATATGGAGTCCTACCAGAATATCTCCAGGTCGGATTCCCTTGTCGTTCGCTGGGCTCCCAAAGCGAACTTCCTGGACGAGAAGGCCGCCTCGATACCGCGGTTGCAGTTGTTGAACAGTCGATGGCACAGCAGGTGCAAGCCGAAGGCCGAGTTGTTCCCAGGAACGTTCAGATGCAGAGATTTTTTGTTTTCTAGCCTTTGCAAGAGCAAGTGCTAGGTTTTCTTCACCACCCTCGCGCGTGACGGTGACTGCGACTACCTCTCCAGCTTTTCTGCCGAGGAGTGCTCTCTCAATATCGAGTTGACTCGTCACGCTTTTGTCACCAACTCGAAGAATAATATCACCGGCTCGCATCCCAATAGTTTCTGCAGGACTTTGGCTATGTACAGATTCAATAAGTGCCCCTGTTCCGCACGTCCTGCACACGAGGCCGTGCCATGTTTGGTCAATACGCTCAATCGATAGAAGGCCGGTAACAATGCGGAGCACACTATCAACAGGAATAGCGAAGCCAATTCCTTGCGCCCCAGCACGAACTGCTACGTTAATTCCGATCATCTCTCCATTGATATTTAAAAGTGGTCCGCCGGAATTCCCAGGGTTGATACTTGCGTCTGTCTGGATGAGATCTTCGTACCGCTGTGTTGGGCTGACATCGACATTTCGATGAAGCGCAGAGATGATTCCACGGGTGACGGTGTGCTCGTAGCCAAAAGCGTTACCAAGGGCAAGCACCGTCTCACCAATGAGGAGATCATTAGATGTTCCTAATTGAATGACCGGGAGGGGGTCGACGGTATCTATTTTGATGACAGCAAGATCAGTCCTTCGGTCATGGGAAATAAGACGGGCTGCTGCTGTGCGACCAGACGCAAGCGTCACTTCAATCTCACGAACACCGTCAACGACGTGAAAGTTGGTGACGGCGTAGCCTCGCGCGTCTATTACGACACCAGTGCCCATCCCATTGACTCGGCGGTCTTCAGAATCATTCGACGAATCGGATACGTACTTCTCGCCATGAATATTGACGACGCTGTCTCGGCACGATTCGATAGCCCGTACAATTGCCGTTCTTCGGGCATCTTCAGCAGGTGCCACGCCGTGAAGTGCTGCGAAAGCAAGAAAGGTCGCTAGAAGCAGGCGGACCCGCGAATAAACCATGAGACAATCCCGGACAAAAGTGGCCACTGGCGGCTACGTGTCCGGCCGCCCTTCACGTAGTGTGTCGACGATTCTTGCAGCTCAGATTTGGTGCTATGTTCTCGGGCCGTATACCTTGCCAGTGATTCAATGTTGATGGCGATGCCATGCCGTCTGGGTTGACTTTACGGATGGAGAAAAAAAGCTCAAGGATTTTCCTGGCGAGATGTTTTTGTCGTGTCTTTATTTTTGGGCTCTTTTGGAAGGAGAAAAGGCAGCAGTTGAAGTGCAAGGAAGAGGATTAGTGTGGTGAGGATTACGTACGGCCAGATGGCAGCAAGTTGTTCAGCAAAACTCCAGCCAGCGGCACGAGCAACACCGCCAACGAGGGTTGCCACAAAAACAATGAAAAGTCCGGCCATAATGATGCCACAACCGAGTGACGCCATCGTGCCACGGAACGTTCCCAGTTCACTAAATTCTTCTTGATGAAGATCAATGCCCCGACCCCTTTTCACACTCCGTGGGACGGTTTCTGCCAGTTCAATAGTGCGTGCAGCATCAGGCCATGCCGCTGGAGGGATTGACGAGTTAGCGCGATCGTCAGCATCACCGTCTGCAGCGCGAAGAAGAACTGCTAAAAGGACTTCAGCCGGTTGAAAAGGAGACGTCTCGGTCGAAAATGTTGGGAGTGGATCTGGAATACCCACGTCTGTTTGCTGAGTGATTTTCCATACACCGCAGGCTCCTGCGGGAATCTCAATACGAAGACGGCCTCGCTCGCAGATGAGTTGGATGGTTAACTCATCCGCGTGCCCCTTCGCAACCTCCCAGCGAACTGAAACTTGATCCGGTCCACTTAATCCAACAGCAAGATTCGCCCATCCGGCATCACCTCCACCTAGTGCCATGAGTCGAGATGGATCTCCAATAAGTACACGAATAATGTCAGCATCACGAGCGAAGCTTGCGAGGACACGTTCTTGATCCCGGTCAGGTTGTCGACGTTCAAACTGAAGTGTTTCAATAAGACCAAGCGGTCCATTGCCAGCGATCGACTGTTCAACAAGATTTTTGAGTGAATGAATATATGGATGGTGTCGTGTTGCAAGTGCTGGGATGACAGTCGCCGATGAGTCGGCAAGAATCATATCGAGTTCATACGCCCAAAGCATTGAAAGGGACGCGGGATGCCCGATGAGAATGGTGCGACCTGCCTGAACAAGGGTTCTCACCTGTTCCGCACGATGTTCGCTCCAGCCGTCGGTGCCAACAAGGACAGCGTCACAGAGTTCGTCTTCCAGCAGGGCCTGCCATTGTTCACGTGGCTGGCGATCAATACCAGAGAGTGTTGATGGGAGTTCATCTGGAACGTCGTAAGCGGGGCTAAGGGAGTGACCTCCCTCCACTGCTGCTACCGCTATTGCTAGAATATGTTCATCGTAGCCGAGGATTCCAATTTTCATCTGGAGCTTAGACTTTTCATTATAGTTACGTTAATGGAACCATCTTCGTATGCGGGAACTACACCCTGCGAGTTGTAGGGGCCAGCAGGAAGAGATGCCTGAATTATCATATCTTAGACTGTCAGGAAAGGGATGCCGAATGTTGGCGGAAATAATTGCAATCGGCGACGAACTAACCAGCGGTCAAAGGTTGGATACGAACAGCCAATGGCTCTCTCGTGAACTTGGGCTGCTTGGAATTCCCGTCGGCTATCACACGACGGCCTGTGATACTCTTGCGGCTGGCGTTCATGCATTTGGCATTGCTGCACGTCGAGCGCAGGTGGTTGTCGCAACAGGTGGATTAGGCCCAACTGCTGACGATCTGACGCGGGATGTGTTGTCTGAATTAACAGGCCAACGACTGGTCTTGTCTCAGGACGCTTTGGAAGTCATCGCATGTCGTTTTTCATCTCGGCACGCTGTCATGCCAGAGAGTAACCGACGGCAGGCATTGTTTCCCGAAGGGGGCAGCCTGATAGAGAATCCCGATGGGACAGCTCCAGGGATTAAAATGGTACTGTCGGCGTCAGATGGCTGGGGTGATGGAGAGGGTTCTGTTGTTTATGCGCTGCCAGGTGTGCCAGCAGAGATGCGACGGATGTGGGATGAAACAGTTTCGGGTGAGCTGAAACGAGTGACCGGTAAAAACAGAGTTCTGCTTCATCGACGTCTGAAGTGCTTTGGAGCAGGGGAAAGCGCGATCGAGGAAATGCTGCCTGGATTGATCGAGCGAGGACGAGATCCGACCGTCGGTATCACCGCGCATGAAGCAACAATTACGTTACGAATTTCAGCGTGGGCGGATAATGAAGATGGCTGTCGTGATAAAATTGCTACTACAGAAAATATTATTCGTAAAACACTTGGACGGTTAGTCTACGGAGAAGAAGATGACGAAGTGGAAGATGCAGCAGCAGCAGCACTCCTTGCAGCTTCTGAAAGTCTTGCGACAGTAGAAGCAGGTACAGCAGGGCGAGTCGCGGCACTCTTTGCTCAGGCTGCACACAGGCGAAACACCACGGGTCCCTCATTTTTTTGTGGTGGCTTGGTTCTGCCGGGGTTGTCTGCTGAAACGTCAGACTTGATTGCGGCAGCAAAAGATGTTGCCAGTGGCCATGACGCATCCGTTGGAATGGCCGTGGGGCCAGTGAGACCAAACGGTAATCAACAAGCAGTCGATGTTGTTGTGGTAAGCAATGAGGCACCAATTGTGACAGAGCATATCCTCGGAGGAGGTGGTATTGCCATGTCGCGAGCTGCAAAGTCGGCAATTAATCAGATTCGGCAGATACTTCTTTAGCATTCACAGAACTGTAGGACATGATGGTAGAAAAGCCCACAGCGGGTGGCGTGAATAGAAAAACAGTCGTACTCTTTTGCGGCTTGGTTGTGCTTGTTGGGTTTATCGTGTGGCCTTCTCTACTTGGGCGTATTCAATACGCTCAAACACGAGCCGAGTTGAGTGCAATTCGTGATGCCGCAATGGTCGCTGAACTTTCTTCTGTCGGGAAACTCTTTACAACGCTCGCCCGTATCATCGGTCCATCAGTTGTGAATGTAACAGGCGTTCGGCGTGTACAAGCATATGTTGATGAAATCACAGCCTTGAGAGGCGGTGTTGCGACTGGTCTTGTTGATGAATCTGTAGGGTCCGGGCTGATTATCTCATCCGATGGATACATTGCGACGAACTATCATGTCGTCTCTCAGAGTGAAGCCATTGAGGTTCGACTGGCTGACAAACGTGTGTTTCAGGCGCAGCTTGTGGGGGCCGATGCTGCAACAGATCTGGCCGTGCTGAAAATCATGGCTGACGGTTTGCCTGTCGCAGACTGGGGGGATAGCACGACACTCGAAGTCGGTGAAATGGTGTGGGCGATTGGAAACCCGTATGGGCTTGAGCGTACCTTGACGTACGGGATAGTCAGTGGCATGGGCCGCCGCGGAGTAGTCGGAAACCCCTATGAAGAATTCCTGCAAACAGATGCGTCAATCAACCCAGGTAATTCAGGTGGTCCACTTGTGGATGTACATGGCAGAGTCATGGGGATTACAACTGCAATTGTCGGGAAAAGCTTTCGGGGAATTGGGTTTGCAATTCCGAGTACAACGGCTCGGCGTATCTGTGAAGAAATACGCCAGCAGGGGCACGTTGAGCGAGGGCATGTCGGGTTGAGGCTTCGTGACAGACCTGCTGGAGGTGTTCTGATTGCTGCTGTTGCCGATCAGTCGCCCGCCTCTATGGCAGGATTGCAGCCGGGTGACATCATTACGGAATTAGATGATGAATATATAGATAGCCCTGCGATGCTTGTTTTGATGCTAACTCGTTTGCCGATTGGCAACGAAGTAACGCTAACAGTGCTTCGGGAGGATGATGTGCTTCAGGTGCCTGTTCGGATTGGGAGGCGTCCCAAAGAATAAGAGAGTCGCAAGAACTCTTGTAAGGTATCTCATGGAGTGACCTGCTATATTCGTAGGGTGATAATTTCTGTGATGAGTGAAAAGAGAGGTATGGGGATGTTTCGATTGGTTATCGGTTTGTGTGTACTCTGGTTTGCTGCAAGTGGGTCGCTACACGCGGAGAAACCGAATATCGTTGTTGTTATGGCTGATGACCTTGGATGGAATCATGTTGGTGTATCAGAATCGACTCGTGGAACTGCCCCGACGATGTATCAGACACCAAACGTGTCTCGCTTAGCGAGTGAAGGTGTGAGTTTTCCGTTCGCGTACGCGCAGCCTAATTGTGCACCAACCCGCGCGGCGATGCTTACTGGTCAGTATGCGGCACGTCGTTACAACGACATTTACGTTGTGGGGAATCTCAACCGGAATGGTCGGGGTGGTATCTCGAAAGAAAAGGCAAAATTCAAAGGCCCTCAGCAGCATGAGGACGTTGGCGTAGAGGCAATTACGATTGCTGAATCATTGAAAGAAAATGGATATACAACAGCGCATATCGGGAAGTACCACGTTGGTGGACATGACGGTCCTGAGACGTTGCCCGAGAATTCGGGGTTCGATGTCAATATTGGTGGTTTTTCACAGGGGCATCAACCGGTCTGTTTTGCGTCGCGTGATGGTGAACAGTGGAAATTTAAAGGACTAGGCCGTGGTGATTTTGACCGATGGGCTGAGCCGTACGGCTCAGCTTATCTTAAAAAACGTGATCTGCCTGACTCGTTATTGGGTACGGCAAAGCATGTAAGCGATGCCTTTGGTGATGCCATGGTGGAGACCGTTCAGAATCTTGCATCCGGAAGTCAGCCATTTTATTTGCAGCTTTATACATACGCTGTTCATGGCCCAGTGAAAGCAAGGCCTGATTTAAGAGACTACGCGGCGAGTCGAACTGGAAGTAAAAAGATGGCTGAATACCTCGGCTTCATTGCTGGTGTCGATGACAATGTAGGCCGGTTGCTGGCAGTGCTTGGAGATCCAAATTTAGATGGTAATCCCCAGGACTCAATTCTTGAAAACACATTGATACTTTTCACTTCAGATAATGGTGGGACACATGCCGATAATCTGCCGCTTCGTGGAGAAAAAGGCATGTTTACCGAAGGTGGGATTCGTGTGCCGTTAATTGCTTTCTGGAAGGGGCATCTCCCCGCAGGCCAAATAAGCCAGCGGATGGTTCATGCAGTCGATTATTATCCGACGTGCCTTGAACTCGCCGGTGGAAATTGGATGCCGCCAAATGATGTGCATCCACTTGACGGCGAGTCTTTTCTTGAAGAACTTTTGCAGCCGGGGTCTGATGCGGATCGTGGGCCAATATGTTATTTGTTTCCAGGGTATCTCGATAAACGTGCACAGCCCGGGGCGTGGGTGATCAACGAAGTCGGCGACTCTCGTTTCAAGGCAAGTTTTGACTATGAAAAAAATGCATGGTCACTATTTAATCTTAGTGAGGATGTTGGCGAAGAAAAAAATCTGGCAACAAAAAACAAAAAGGTTTTAGTTACGCTCGCAAAACAGCTTGATAGCTGGCTTGTGAAAAAAGAGCCAACGTGGCAACCGAAATATCCAATCCGAAAAGAAGACGGCAAGTCTGCAGAAAGGCCCCCACTGCCATAATATGAAAGATTGTGCAGATTGTACCACTGCTCTTCGTGGTATGTTCCGTCATGCATCGCTGACAAAAAAATTGGTATGTTTCCATGATTAGGAAAAGAGTTGCGGTCGCCGCTTTACTCTGGATTGTTTTCCTGTGTGCATTAACAGTATCCAAGGCTGCTGATGGCCGTGCTCCAGTGTTACGTGGACAACGGTTCAAGGAACTTGTTCCTTTTCATCCCGCAGCTCAGTTCATTATTGGTGCCACATTCAACTATCCACATCTAGGCACACAGGCTGAAAAGATTTTCGAAGATGACTTTCAGGTATTGACGCCCGGGAATGCATTTAAACAAACAGCAGTGCATCCACGGCCGGGGGTGTGGGGATGGAAAAAGGCGGATGCAATGGTTGAGTACGCCAAAGAGCATGGCTACGTGATGAGGTTGCACGCACCGATCAGTCCACAGTGTTCGGCTTGGGCAGAGGAAGATCATCGGACAGCTAAAGAGTTGTTGCAGAACCTCGAGGAGTACGTCGCTGGGCTATGCGACCGATACAAAGGCGAAAAACATATTCGATGGATCGACGTCGTCAATGAGACGGTCACTCGAGATGGTGAGTGGTTCGGGCCCAAGCCAGGTGTTGGCAGATGGCAGAATCCATGGACACAAATTGGGTTTGATGAGACTCATCCACTTCGGCCACCTCTCTATATTAAGCGGACATTCGAGATTGCGAGTAAACATGGGTCGAATATCAAGTTGCTTTTTAATCAGCATGGCGGAATGGAAAAGCCAATGTGGGATAAAGCAAAAGCGATAGTCGACTATTTACGAGAGTCTGATGTACGAATTGACGGTGTTGGCTGGCAGGCACATGTTTCTACAGGATGGGAAAAAATTCCAGGGAATATGCAGAGTCTCGATAGGCTTATTCGGTGGACTCATGCCCGTGATCTTGAATTTCATGTGACGGAAAATACGGTTTGGATGGATGACCCGCAATTAGGTGACCAGGAAAATCAGGCAGCAACATTTCGAGCCATCGTGAGTAAACTTGCTGAGCACAGCAAGCGAGGAGTTGTCGTCTGGAACGTCTGGCAACTTTGTGATAGCCATATCCAGCGACCACAGAAGAAAGGCACCATGTTTGGTTCATCTTTTGAGCCAAAGCAATCCTACTATGCAGTGCAGGATGTGCTACGACACTACTCAGAAGCAGTTGTGAAGTGAATACAAAGGTCATTTTGCCTTATGTTTTCGATCGTAAGCAGCTCTTATTTATGCAATTGAAGCTGACTGACTTAAAGCTTTCTGTTGAAGAAGGCTGGAGCATGCCTTGCCGTCATAGTCCGGATGAGTGATAGGACTGGGCGGATTCGGAGGTCCGCAGTCCGCGAATAGACGAAGTTTCAGGGTGTTTTAAGCTTCAGAT
>JBDOMQ010000078.1:0-13270 GCA_039831725.1 Pirellulales bacterium | reverse complement strand
ATTGAAACCATCGTTGTTTGCATGGAAAACTCTGCCTTGGAGTTGGATCAAATCGTTTCTTCAGCAAGAATAGGTTATGTCAGATTGCTGGAGACGTCGACGTGAAGAAGTTAGCTGGTGGACAAAACGTGGCGTGCTTGCTCTCAAGCAAACAAAACCAGATGGGGATAATGTTTAAATATTTCAAACAGCCACGTATCCAGATGCAATACATTTTAAAAATAAGTCTTGTGTTCATTGTCTTTGTAGCAGGATGCTACTCAGACCGGCTGCCTGAAGAAATTGACCATTTGGGTGTGCCTCGGGTTAGTGCACTTCAAGTAGAAGCCATTCCGCCGGTGACGTTAAGGCCTACTGAAACGGTGAAAGTTCCACTGCGAATCAATCGTAATAATAACGAAGGGCCAATTGACGTTAGCCTTTCAAAGTTACCATCTGGTGTTGAGGCGAATTTTGAAAAACAGATTCCGGAAAATAAATCAGAACTTCAGATCGAACTCTCCGGGAACCAGTCACTTGGTGATAAGCAACGGAAGGTGACCGTTACAATAGCCTTGAGCATGGCTCAGGATTCTACCGAGCAAACATTTGATATCGATCTGCCAGTCGTATCACGTCCATCATTTGGAGTTATACCACCTGTCTTTTTGCAGCCCGGAGATACTGTCAACCTGCGGGTCCCTGTTGAAAGAAATGGATTTGCAGAATCATTCACGCTGGAGCCGGTCGAATACGCGCAAGGTGCACTGTGTCGTCTACCGACTGAGCCAATCGAGGACAATAATATTCGAGTTCTGGTAGCAGCGTCAGAAGAGGCCCTAGAGGGAACACAAACACAAAAAATAAAAACCATTGTTTTTGGTCGAGAAGTTTCTGTGCCACTGACACTTATTGTGACAAACCACCCATTTCGGATGGAAAAAATGGTTTATGCGTCTGTCATGCCAGGTCAGCAAAAAAATGTTGATATCACCTTTCAGCGAGATTCTTTGGAATCACTCAGTAGAACGTTAACTGGTGGTTTGCAGGCCCTGACAGGAGTGAATCTGGTTCCATCGAAATTTAATGGGGCAATCGTTGTCACTGCGGAGAACTCTCCGTCTGGAGTTGCCATTGAGCCGGCATATCTCGAAGAGGGTGCCCTCAAATGTACGCTTGAAGTTGAGACAACGGAGGAAACACCACCTGGCGTGTACTCAATTCCACTCTCCGCAACAGCAGATCATCTCGCAATAAACGGACTTCTGGTCATACGAATCCAAGACCCGAGTAACAAGCCGGACGTGTTACCAGAAGCGGTTGTTTCATCGATGTCCAAGACCGTTCGGTATCGTCGAGGTGGTCTGAAGGGTCGAAGCACAGAGAAATCAAAAGACGTACTAGCCGGGTTGTACGGTGGATCGCAACAATCAAAAAAATCTGTACTGTCTGCTCTAACATGGCTCGCAACGAAGCAAGGAGCAGATGGATCGTGGCAGCCCCTAGCCTCAGCAAGCAATTTGGCCGGAGGCATGCCAGAGGATCCGGAAGACTTTTCAGCGACGGATACTAGTGGAAACAGTCAGTCAACGACTGCTCTGGCGCTGCTGCCATTTCTTGCAGAGGGAATCACTTATGAACCTGAGTCTGCTAAGGCGGTCTCGTTAGAAGGCTATCCAGAAGTTGTTAGGAAAGGACTTACGTGGCTTGGTTCTTCTCGGCCTCAAGCAGATCCACAGGGTGTTGGTCCGGTTGAAGTTGATTTGCGAGGTCTTATTTCTGGGGTCGTAGCTGGTTGTGAAACCAGCTTTCTGAGTAATGACAGAGTGCTGAAAAAAAATGCACTTTACGCTTTGAAAAGTCTAATGGATCGTCAGGCAAAAGAAGGCTCATGGCAACGTAGTTCATCCAAACCAGTGGAAACGGTGTTGCCTACATTGCGAGCGCTGCTCGCAATGCACGTTGCCGAGTCGTGTGGAGTAAAGCCCTCAGTCACAACTCTCAAAAGAGGAGATGTTTTTCTTGAATCAGCAGCCTGTGGCGACCCAGAGATCCTTTGGTCACGTTTTGGGCGCACCGCCGAAGGCCCTCCGGATCCGACAGCAACAGCTGCGGGCCTACTTCTTCTGCAATATAAAGAAGAACCTCAGGACTCGCCTGCAATGATTGATGGCTCTCGTTTTCTTGCAGGGTTTGCTCCACCTTTGGAAGGGAACTCATTTGCCTCCTCTGCGGACTTTTTGCTGCTATCCAGCGAGGTACTTCGGAATCTTGAAGGAGAGCAATTTGATACGTGGTATGCCAAGGTCACAGCATTTTTGCTGAGAACACAGGAACAGGAAGGTGAAGAGCTTGGTAGTTGGAACCCGGCCATCTTTGCCGGAGAAAGTGACAGATTGCAGGCGACAGTGCACGCCATTCTCTGTCTCCAGGTACCGTACCGGTATTTGCCACTCTATCGTTCTGAGTAGCAGCACGACCTGTTCAGAGTAATCACCTTTGCATCGACAAGAATTTTTCCAGATTCTTTTGAATCGTATTACTGCCCGGGTCTTTTCGTAGAGCAATAACCTGGCAGCGGATAGCCTCATTCGGCTTGCTAGCAGCTGCATAACAGTGGGCCAATGTGTCGAGAAAACTTGCCGAATCAAAATCAAGTTCCAAAGAACGTTTTGAATAGCGAGTAGCTCTCAATAGATCTCCCTCAGTATTTGCTACCAGCCACGCATACTCGTTGTACGGATTGGGCGCATCCGGTTCTCTGTCAATTCGCTGCTGCAGTTTCTTTAATGCTCCTTTGATGAGTCTGACAATTCGTTTCTTGTCGGCGGTTGAGATGCCTGGGAAATGGTAGTACGCGATGAGTGTGTCAATTTCTTCAGGATACTCGTCGAGAGCTTTATCAAGAGCTTTTCTTTGGCTCTTTCGATCACTCTTTTCTTTGTCGGCTCGAGAAAGAAAAAACTTCTGACGAGCAGCAAGTGCTTCTTTTGAATACCCAAGAGAATCCATGACTCGAACATTTTCGATAGTGCCGTGGGAACCGGTTAATACATCATTAAGTACGGTAGAGGCCGCTTCACACCGGTCAAAGTCATTGAGCATTTCGGCCCACTGTATTGAGAATGGGATGATCTGCTGGGCGGATAAAGTGGGTGCAGAAACGACACGGCGATACTCACGGTCAGCCCAATCAAGAAGCCCCCAGTGATCAAGTCGAACAGCAGCTAGCATTTGTTCATTTGTCTTGTCGCCGACTAAAGCAAAGGCACGTCGTGCCATCTCATCTGCCAGAACTTTATTTCCATTCGACTGCTTGCAGCTTGCTGCTGCATAGAGCGAGATCGCCTGGTTTTCAATGGTCGCCTGCAGACTCTCCGGGAGATCATCCACAAGATTAGCAAGCCCGGAGTGTGCGGCCCAGAAGAGAACGTCAGCATTCGCTAGCTGATTCATTTCTGTATCTCTGCCTATGAGATCGAAGAGTTCTTTTGCTACTGCAACACCACGATCAGGAAAGCCGGCTTGTATCGCTGCCCGAGCATGGCAGCGCACAACAATCTCTCGAGCAAGATCACGTACTTCACGTGAGGTTTTGTTTTCTCCAAAGGTCTGTGCCTCAAAGGGCATCAGTTCAAGAAATTGTTCTACTGCCGTTTCAAAATTCTCGAAGGCGTCTTTCTTTGCGTCTAGTTTGCTCTCGGGATCATCTGCCATCTGCGAGAAGGTAATCAGTCTATTTATTAGAAGTGCTGCAGGGCGCTGGCTCAAACCAAGTTCATCGGGAACATGTTCCACGAGGTGTGGCCAGTACGGATCAATAGGCCGCCACTCCTGAAGCAGGATCAGTGCCGCGAGATATGACGTACTTGCAGATCGATTTGTTCGAATCAGGCGTGCCAGTGGCTTGACTCCTGCATTTTCTTCAAGGCGTATCAGTCGGCTGATTGCACTAATCTGTTGAGAAAGTGATCGGCTGGAGAAATTCTTCAACAGTTCTGCTACTTCTGGTGGATCGTCTGGCGCAATGAGCGATACCGTCTCAAGAATCCACTGGGCACGAAGCGACGTCTCCAGATCATTAGTTTGATTGGCGGCATCAAGTAATTGATCAATTGCATGATCCGCAATCACTCGCAATTGCTGGGTTGCTGCTTCCCGTATTGCATAGTTCGTGTCTCCAAGTTGAGCAATAAGATCGGAAATTTTCTGCTGGCTTACTGAGTCATCTCCTGTGCTACTGCTAATCGCTAAGGCAGTAGCAGGCAGAAAGATAAAACAGAGAAGAAGCAGAAATAAACTGAGTCTTGTTCTGTATAGAGTGACAGGTGCCTGCAATGCTGTCATGCCTCATGCTCCCTTATGAGAGGTCCACGGCTCCTCAATCTATATAGTAGCAACTCTGACAAACCACATTTTATTTTGTGTAAATTGGCCACCTTCGGGCAATTTTTGTGAAACGACTTGTGTCGTCATAATTCAAAAAATCAGTCCTCAGTTTTTGACAATACCTCCAATGTGTCATTGAGAGGCGGTTTATTCTGGCTCAATACCAAGGTCACGAATAGTGACCAAAGGTTCAAGGGGAATCCCTCGTGCTGCAAATGCTTCAGCCGCACCAGCGAGTCGGTCAATGACTGTTATGACCCGCTCTACCTTGAGACCAAATTCAACAGCTCGGTCAATTGCAATGAGAGAGGAACCACCAGTTGTCGTCACATCCTCTACGATGACGACTCGGTTCCCTGACTCAACAGGGCCTTCTATGTATCGTTGCATACCATGTCCTTTGGGTTCTTTCCGAACCATAAACCCTTTCAATGGAACGCCAGCTGTTCCAGCAATTGTGACTGCGGCACCTGTTATGGGGTCTGCCCCGATCGACATGCCACCAATTGCGTCTGGTAACTCACCAAACGATTGAAGTCGTTCTAGAATTGCTTTACCAACAAGCATGGCGCCATGTGAATCAAGGACAACCTGCTTTGCGTCTAAGTAAAAACTGGCCGTGCGGCCTGACGCCAAAGTGAAAGTACCCCGTTTAAGTGCGCGTGCTTCAATGATTTTCAGGAGTTCACTGCGAGTTTCTGTCATAGTTCTTTGTGAATGAGAGGGTTTCTTGCCATTTCAAAAATTCTACCAAATGGAGCCAAAATTAATTTGTCTTTGTTGCAGGAAACCACTTCGTCATCGTTCCTTTGACTCGGTTTCTCCTGATCGTAGACTTCTACTGGAAAACAAATGTTCTGTATGACTCAATGGTACAAAATGTTTCGGTCAACGGCCTCACTATGGCCGATGTCTGCGCATGCTGGACAGGTCATGCTTTTCGGCCTGATCATCATGTGCTTTTCTGCTTGGGGAGAGAACCAGTTTGTACAAGCTGGTCCACTGGCAGAGGCTGTCGAAAGAGCAAAAGTCGCTGCCGGTGTAACCGATGACAACGTGGCATCAGGGCAAGGCGTAAAGCGAGAGGGTATTCAGCCTGCTCGAGCTCCAGCAGCACGTGGGGAGCCACCTCAGCGAGTCGAGCCTTCAACAGTCAGTGTCGCAGTGCGTTTGCCGATAACAGGTGGCCGAGATAACGCTATCCGGGCAGCTATTCTTCGACAGTTGGACCGCCTTCAGAGTATTCCAGGCCGACGCGATCAACTGGTTCTTCAATTTGATGCGACCAGTGACGAACACGCAAGCGAAAGTGACTTTGGGCGGTCACTGGAATTGGCACGATTCTTAACCAGTTCACAGATGGCAAATGTGAAGACAGTTGCGTATTTACCGGATGGTGCTCAAGGCCATGCTGTTCTGGTTGCACTCGCGTGTGAAGATATTGTCATGGCTCCCAACGCACTCCTTGGACCAGCGGGCCGAAGTGAGCAAAAAGTGGATGAGACGGTGCGTGCCGCATACAAAGATATTGCTGGTCGACGCCGGACTGTCCCACCGCCCCTTGCTGTTGCGCTTGTGGATCCTTCGGTACACGTTGTCCGTGCGATAACTGAAGTCGGTGACCAGATTGTTCCGGCAGATCGTGTCCCAACCCTTCGGGACGACGTGCAGGTTCTTCGGGTTGAGGAGATTGGCCCGCAGCCTCTTGGCCTATCGGGACGTCGGTGTCGTGAAATCGGCATCGTACGATTTCTTGTTACAGGGACAGCCGATCTGGCACGCAGTCTCGATATCAATCCGGAACAACTTGTGCTTGATCCATCAATGGAACGGGGCTGGAAAGCTTCTGTTGTCAGCCTCTCTGGGCCAATCTCCAGTGACAATATAGCGAGAGTTCGTGTCAGACTTGAGGAAGCGATTGCCTCAAAAGCAAACTTCCTTTGTCTGAAGATTGACTCAGCAGGCGGATCACCCGAACAGAGTCTTGTGCTTGCACGTTGGTTACGTGAAATAAATCCAGCTGAGGTGAAGACCGTCGCATATATTCCAAACCAGGCGCGTAGTGATTCGGCGCTCATCGCACTCGCATGCGATGAGGTCGTGATGAATGAAGCGGCGGTTCTCGGCGGGGAAGGAGCCGCGACGATTGATGCTCGCCAAGCTGATGCAATTGAGGCTGCATGGCAGCAGATCATGCAGGGTAATCTAAAGACGTTGGAAGCACTGCCCCTTGCGCTTGTCTTACCGGAGTACCGGGTGAGCAGATTTGTCCAACAGGCCACAGGAAGGACGGAGTATTTCAGCTCGAGTTCGCTCCTGTTGAGAAAAGACAAGAATTCGTGGAAGAAACAACAAGATCTTGCCCCCGGGCCACTTCTTGTCGATGGATTTCAGGCTGAAGCCTACGGCTTGACTGAGAAGCCCGTGACCTCATTCTCTGGCCTTGCCGAACGCTTTGGTCTAGGCAATGACATAACGCGTATTGAACCTGGGTGGGCTGACCGATTACTCGATGCACTTGCGAGCCCTGGACTTGCCTGGCTTCTTTTGCTCATTGGGGGTGTTGGGCTTTATATAGAAATACAGACGCCCGGACTTGGGTTTGGTGGGTTTATTGCGATGGTGGCCTTCATCATCTTTTTCTGGAGCCAGTATCTCAATGGAACCAGCGGCTGGTTAGAGGTCATGCTTTTTCTGGCCGGGGTTGTCTGTCTCGCTGCCGAAATTTTTATTGTGCCAGGCATAGGGATTCTTGGTCTTGGTGGCGGGCTCCTTATCGTTGCTTCTTTAGTACTAGCAAGCCAATCTTTTGTACTCCCGGCAAACAGTTATCAGGTTCGACAACTGCAAGTCTCGCTTTTAGGTATTCTTGGTGCTGGAGTGGGCGTTGTCGCCTTTGGTGTTGGTGTGCGACGTTGGCTTCCTTCGACACCAGTCTTTCGCCATGTTTTACTGGCACCACCAGAACGTGTCAGTCAGAGTGAGGTGGTGTCACTCGATCATCTGATTGGGAAAACGGGCGTCACCGTGACGCGATTGGCTCCGGCAGGGAAAGTAGACATCGAGAATCATTTGCACAATGTCTCTGCGGACGACATGCTGATTGAATCAGGAATGGCTGTGCAAGTCACGGCTGTGCGCTCCGGTCGTATCATAGTTGTTCCGTATTCGCAGGAGACAAAATGAGCCCCCTATTTTGGATTGCCGGCTTACTTTTCGTTGGTCTCTTCGTGATGGTCCTTGAGGTCTTTATTCCATCCGGTGGTCTACTCGGTTTCATCAGTATCTCGGCTATTGTGGCAGCTGTTGCGACGGCTTTTGTTGAACAAGGCATCGGTTCTGGATTTCTGGTACTTGCCATTACGGCGGTTGCAGTTCCGGTAACTCTTGCCATTGCGTTTCATCTTTTCCCATCAACGCCACTCGGTCGTCGAGTCATGCCCTCTCCGCCGGAGCCCCAAGAGTTGGTTCCTGATAGAAAAGAGAGAGAACGTTTGAAAGAGTTTGTCGGCAGACAAGGTCGGGTCACGACGGATCTTTTGCCATGGGGCCAGGTGGAGATTTCTCAAGAGAAAATCGAGGCCGTGAGTCGAGCAGGCCCAATTGCCAGCGGAGCCGTAATTGAAGTTGTCGATACAGAAGGAAGGGCGGTTGTCGTCCGCACGATTGAAACCAAGCCAGAGCTTCGAGCATTCCCCGGACCTTGCGAGAACACACAAGGAGCCAGCCCACTGCAAGAAAAAAGGGAAGAAAAACCAATTTCGAACGTCAAAACGTTCGAAGAATTCGAATTTGACGACTTTGAGAAACCCTCGGGTGCTTGACTCAGTGGCTCATTCGAAACAGGCTTCAATGTATTAGGTTGCTCACAAACTTGTGTGGCGACATACCACGAAGAATATCACGGAGTTTTCCATGTCGGGTGTGCCTGGTTTAATCGTACTGGTTGTTGGCGTTGTTCTTCTCCTTATTGTTTTTGGTTTTCTTGCTCGCTACCTTCGACTGTGGCTGCAATCATACGCTTCAAGTGCTGGGATTGGCTTGTTTGATCTCGTCGCAATGAGCTTTAAGAAGGTTAATCCAACAGTCATTGTTCGCAGTAAGATCATGGCGGTCCAAGCTGGCCTTGGAGACGACAGCGGTATAACGCTGCAGGCTCTCGAAGCACACTATCTTGCAGGTGGACGAGTACCGCTAATTGTTCAGGCGCTCATTGCTGCTTCAAAAGCCAAGATTAGTGAACTCAATTTTAAACTAGCCACTGCGATTGATCTTGCTGGCCGGAACGTTCGTGAGGCAGTGCAGACAAGTGTTTATCCTAAGGTGATTGACTGCCCAGGTACGAAGAGTGGACGAAAAACTCTTGATGCCATTGCGAAAGATGGAATTCAGCTCAAAGTTCGGGCACGAGTGACTGTGCGAACTAACCTGAATCAATTGATTGGTGGAGCAACGGAAGATACGATCATCGCCCGTGTCGGAGAGGGCATTGTGTCAGCTATCGGTTCATCTGAAACACACAGTGACGTTCTTGAGAATCCTGATGTAATTTCCAAAACAGTACTGGCTCGTCGACTCGACTCAAATACTGCATTCGAGATTGTCTCTATTGATATTGCTGATATCGATGTAGGAGTAAATGTTGGTGCCCGTCTTCAGGCAGATCAGGCTGAAGCCGATACTCGTGTCGCTCGAGCGAAAGCCGAGGGTCGCCGGGCAATGGCAGTTGCGCGTGAGCAAGAAATGATTGCCGGTGTTGAAGAAAGCCGGGCAGCGCTTGTCGAAGCTGAAGAGGAGGTGCCTAAAGCAACATCAGATGCGTTGGCGAGTGGCAAACTCGGTATTCTCGATTATTACAAGCTCAAGAATCTGCAGGCTGATACTGAAATGAGACGGTCTATTGCGGCAACGCCTTCGCCCGTTACATCACCGGCCTAAAGCGTATGGCACATAAATCGATTGGTCACGTGTGATCCTCGTAGAGTAGAGAAGGAGAGAGCATATGTTTCTTAACGCACAGTTCGATCCACTTTTTGTCGATCCACTTTTTGCAGCTGGCTTTGACTGGCTGGAAGCAGTCTTACCGCTTCTCTTTGTACTTATTTGGCTGATGTCTCAGGTAGTTGCCTTCGTTCGTCGAGTAGGTGGTGGTGCGCAGGCTCCTATTGATGATGAAAAAGAAGCAGACCCAGATATGCTCCTGGAGCAACCTTTTAGAAAAAGGCAATGCAAAGGCTGCGGGGTATCGTTTGTAGCACCAGCCCTCGCTATTATTGATTGCCCTGAATGTGGTCGTTTAACACCACCTGAGATTGATGGAGATGACATCCCAGAACAGAACGAAATAGTTGAGCCGGTTGATCCAGTGGAAGCAGAGATTAGTGCTTTTCTAAATCGATATATACAAACAAAGCAACCATCACCAGTTTCTACTGAAGGTAGTGAAGAAAAGACTGTCGCGCTGCCAATATCTGATGAGGTTGGTCGATCAAAACGAACTGCTTCTCGGGTGATGGCACAACAGGACGAGCAGACTCAGCCTTCATCTCAGGAAGAGGGTGAAATAACTCGTCATATCCATGAGGTGTTCGATCAGGGCCTTAATCATCTTCCTGACGGAGTTGTTGAGAGTCCATGGACTGACCCTGGGAACAATACAGGGAGAATGCTTGACACAAGCAGTCAGGAAAGGAAAGAGGCAGTCACCGATTTCAGGCTAGCTGCAATGCTGAAAGATCCTGCCACGAGAAAACAATTATTTGTTCTAAAGGAAGTTCTTGATCGCCCAAAAGATCTCTGGGAGTAAGACACGTTGGTGGTGATGTGGTCAGGGTTCCTTTCGATCACAAATTTTTGAGGGTACTGTCATGGTGATGAAAGCACCGCATGCTGTCATGTCAGTATTGTTGTGGTAGCTTGCCGGGTCCCAGCTAAACCCCCAAGAGACACCCCTCCCGGGCGGGGTTTGTCTCGGGTCCATCCGCGTCTCAATCGAGCCTGAGTCAAATCGAAAATTCGTCACTTGAGCGTTCGGTCTGCCTGGACTACAAGAAACGTAGAGGGCGGTTTCTTTGCCGCCAACTATGCAGCGCGTAGACGAGGGTAGCCCAAGCCTCGTCTACGCGTTTTTTTACGGTAGTTGGTGGATTTTTTGGAAGATCTCAATTCATTGTTTTGGCGTTGCGAATAACGGACAAGAGTGCCATTCTCCCCCGGATGTTTGCCACCTTGTTTTTTACACTCCAATACTTCTGGAGTTGTTGCCGCAGAGAACACGTCGTCTTACTGGCGATGGGATTGTGGTGCGCACTTTCCCCCCAATTCATTTCCGCAGAAGAGCAACTCGCTACGGGACAACAATTTCCCAGGCGGGTTCAAGTCGTCACATCTCACACCTATCTGCGTGCAGGTCCTGGGGATGATTTCTATCCAACCGCGCGGCTGATTCATGGCGAAACACTCGAACTTTGGAGTGTGAGTGAATCTGGTTACGGTGCCGTCCGACCACTCGCTGGTAGTTTTAGTTGGTTGCGGGCGGCTGATGTTGATCGAAAGATCGAAGAAGATTCTCAGGTCGGTGTTGTTATCACCGATGGTGCCGTCTCACGAATTGGTTCACAAATTAATGCTCTCCGGCATGTTGCACAGGTTCGTTTAGAAGCCGGCGAACGAGTGCGTGTGCTCAATGAAGTTCGCATACAAGAAGGAAGGCATCAAGGACTGTGGCTACAGGTGGCACCGCCAGCAGGTGAGTTTCGTTGGGCGCGTTTAGACGATCTTGATTTACCTATTGGCTTGGCCCCGCAAACGTCGGATATAGCCACCGATAACAAAACCTCTTCAGAGGAAACTTCAGCGGGTATCGTCAAGGTACGTGAGGCTGTTGATGCCTGGCGAGAAGTTGGTGACTCTCTTTCTGAGGTGATGACAGTAGCCGGCCAACTGCCGGCGGAAGATCCCGAGGTGCGTGAAGAACCAGAACAGCTTCGTAGCATTTCGGGAGCACACCGTCTCCTTGCTGATTGGATGCCTGTTGGGAGTGGTTTGTTTAACATGAGTCCACCAGAACCTGCAGCAACCCCTCAGGCTGGACCACAGATGGCGCCCGCGGATGAGCTCTCTGATATTGATTTAGCGCTATCACTTGCAGTCACGGGGCCCTCTCAGAATTGGGATCTAGAAACCTTACGAGACCGTTTGCGAATAGCTTCGGCACGTGCATCGACTGGTACGGAGCGCCTTCGTGCCGAGGCAATTGATGCCAGGCTGGCTCGATTTGAAACCATTCAAGGAAGGCATCTTGCCCTCGCTGCTCGTGATAAAGTTGAACCATCGCCATTGCGCATTGGTTCACTGTGGTCGAGTCTTGGGGGCATTGGGAGCCGACCCATTCGCCCGGGTGTTATGCCGGGTGGAAAGCCAGCGGATGGCCAGAATACTTGGACACCTCCTGACTATGTGGAAACAAATGGTCGACTTGCCACGGTCGTTTCACGAAGGCCGGATGCACCTCGGTGGGCTATCGTCGATATAAATAATAATGTTCTTGTATTTGTGACTCCATCAGCTGGTGTCAATTTAGCTCCAATGGTCGGTCAGCAGATTACAGTTCGTGGAGCAAAGGGCTATATGCCAGAGTATAAGCGACCTTATGTAGTTGCGTCTCAAGCACAACTCAAGATGGCAACAGCGCCAGCACCGATGCAGAGATAAAAGTGATTTCTTAGGTACTGTATGCGTCTTCGTATCGACTTGACCGATTGAACAAGAACCAGATTTTTATTTAGAAGAGGATTTTTTGTAAAGGTTCAGGGGCATCCATGAGTGGAATTTGTAGAGGCAGCGAATAGCTCGGGTCTCTACAGGAGGGAACCTTTTTCTGTGTTTGCACTCATCATCTAGGAAAAAGCATGCCCCGCTTTCGCTCTCGTAAAAAGTATTCTTCATCTTTCCGGCGTCGACCGGATTCTGCTCGTAACCATTTCGGGGGTATTCGTTCTCCAGAACAACTTGAAATGAGGAAGATGCTGACAGGGAACGACTCGCTTCCTACGGATTTGGTGCCAGTTGATTTTCAAACTGGAATGACTGACCAGGCATTTGAGATAGGGCCTGCCATGGATACATTTACATCTGTTGATGCGTACGCCGATTGGCTTGTCGAGCAGGCTATGCAGCAATGGCAGCATGTATTTGGGAAGCCGGCGTTCTCGTATTTTGGACCGCCTGACGTCGGCATTATGACAATTGCCCGTGAGATGACATCCGCCGCTGTTCCCGATGCGGCTCCATTGGATGAGGGGGCCTCGTCGTCAACCAATACTCAGATTCAAGGAGTCGATGAGGCCGATTTCGTTGAGGTAGACAATAACACGCTCTACGCACTCACAGATAATCGACTCTCAATCGTTCGTGGTTTTTCTGAGATGAACCCAGCGTTACTTGATCAGATTACTGTCGAGGCAATGGGCCAGACAGCTGGTATGTACCTGCATGGTGACAGGCTGACGATAATTTCGAGACAACATGCCGACACCTCACCTGCGAAATCATCTCATGGCAGACATGGGGTATGGCCACCTATTCTTGGTCGGCCACAGACTGCAATTGTGATTCTCGATGTCAGTGATCCTGTAGATGTATCAGTTGTGAATCGGCTCACTGTCGATGGATCACTTGTAAGTTCTCGGATGGTTGATGGGCAGTTACGACTTGTGCTGAACCATCATCTTGATACACCTTACCCCGAAGTCATTTCGAGTGACTCAGGAGGCAGTACGGTAGTGGGGCCAACCAGCCCTGCTGAAAAGCAAAGTTCTCTTACGCTTTCGCGACTTAATTTGCACAGGCCATGGTTGCCTGTCGTCAATCCACCACAAATTGTTGCAGCGTATGAAACTGC
>JBDOMQ010000131.1:0-2763 GCA_039831725.1 Pirellulales bacterium | reverse complement strand
AATGGGATTGGCTATCTACACCTCACATCATTTCAGAAGAAAACTGCTTCTGACCTTGATACTGCAATGCGTCAACTTGATGCCTCCGGAATGCGATCTCTCATTATTGATCTGCGAGGGAATCCCGGTGGACTCCTATCCGCGGCTGTTGATGTATCTGATTTATTTATTGACCGTGGCCTGGTTGTTGCAACACGGGGTCGCAGCCCTGAAGAAGATTTTAATTACACTGCGAGTCACCGCGGCACATGGCATACGCCGCTTACCCTGCTCATTGATGGTGATTCAGCAAGTTCCAGTGAAATTTTTGCCGGGGCCATTCGTGACCATAACCGTGGTAAAATTATCGGATCCCGCAGCTATGGGAAAGGATCCATTCAGGGTATTTTCCCAATGGATGTGGCTGGTGTAGGCATGCGACTGACCACTGCTCACTTTTACTCACCAACCGGCCAACCATTTAGTCGAGTTGGTGTTTCACCGGATCTCTGGGTACAACAAACCGGTCGTCCAGATGCCACGGGCCAATTCATTGAAAATGATGCAACACTTGCTACGGCAGTCAACGAAGTCCGAAAGTCGTTAGAACCTGTCGCCGCAAAGCCAGTCGCACGACGAATTACGGCTCGCTAGATTCAACACATTTTGAATCACGTGCACATGAATTTATTGTTCGTTGCCTGGATGCTCTTAGATAGTCCCTTTCTGCCGTGTATCTCAATGATGTTCCAAATTCATGCAAACACATCATCATCAACCAAAGAATTTTCTCACCGAGGCAATACGAAAAGAGACACAGCAACTTGGTCTTGGCTTACCTGAAAAGGTTATGCCCAAACTTGCTGCCTATGCCAATAGTCTATGGTCTTGGAATGATCGGCTGAATCTCACTAGGCATACCAACGTACAACAATTTGTTGAGCGAGATATTACTGATGCTGCAGCCATATGCCCACACTTGATTACTAACGAACGTCTTTTGGACGTTGGAACGGGTGGGGGTGTGCCTGGCGTCATATTGGCTATCCTTCGCAGTGATCTCACGGTTGAATTATCAGATACCTCAAAAAAACGCATTGCAGCCTTAAGAGCCATTCTTGAAGAAATTAGATTGCCACTGACAATTCATCATCAATCCGCTCAACGAGTTGCTCTCGATGCGAGTAGCCATAACCATTCATTCGACGTACTCGTTATCCGAGCTGTTGCTCCGCTCCAGAAATTACTGAGTTGGTTCGAACCAATTAGTAGCTCCTATGGCCGGCTCCTGGTCATTAAAGGCCCACGATGGGAAGCAGAGAAGCAAGAGGCACGCCACCACGGTTTTCTAAAAAAAGTTACTGCCCGTCGCATAGCAACATGGCCAATTCCAGGCAGAGGTACCGAGAGCGTCCTACTCGAGATCAAAAGGCGGAAGAACTCATAATGAGTTTTCTTACACCAGAATGCCATGGTCAGCTATGAGTCAAAAATCACCGACTTACGAAAGTGTCTCTGTCAGCGAGGCCTCGTGCTCTCATTAGCATGCACATCCCTTTGTGACTCTCCTATCTGAATACTTTCATTCAATTAGAGAATGTTGGCCGAAAAAGCAGGATAGCCCGAGTAATAAAGTTGCTCTTTTCACAAACGATCGTCACTCTAAGGTTGTGTTCACACCGTTTCGAACCTACTATTTTGCTTGCAGGGCCCAGAATATAATTTCTAGCTACTATCAAACCGCTTAAAAGTATCGATTGATTGAAAACCGTTGCGATACGTTATCTACCTTAAAAAGTAACAATTGGGTTGCCGACGTATTCATGACTTTCAGCCCACAGTATCTTTTTTCGTAACATGCCCTAAGAAAAATCATAATGGATTTTTGGATTTACCCAGATAATTTGACTCATATCTTCTGGCTTGGTGGACTCTGGGTTTTGCTCAGTGTCATATGGGCATCGGCGTCTGTATGGATCGCTTCAGACTCTGAGATGATTTTTGGTGAGTCTCCATGGCCACTAGCTTCTGTATGCATTGGTGCTCTATTTTTTCTATTTACCGTTATGTGGGGACTCTCGCCAACCCCCTATTTTGCTATCGGGTTTATTGCAGCTCTCGTTTTCTACACCATCACAAGAGACAAAAAGGCACCTGCACAAGAACGCATCTTATGTGCTGCCTTTCTAAAAAAGGTTGTGATCAGACTTGCCGGAAGTTTAGGAATCGATGACGTTGAAGGTCTTCTCAATAAATCAGTGCAAAGCCTTTCTTCTGGTAAAGACACTAACTCCGTTATTCTCCTTAAAAAGGATGGCTCGCCAATTGAAGGTCAGGGAGAAGGAATGGATCGAGCTGCATCGAAAGCCATTCGGGTCATACAGGGATTATTTGAAAAGGCGATTAAGAACGGAGCCACTGACCTACACTTTGAACCGAAAAGTGGTGAAGAGATAGCCGTGCGTTGTCGGATCGACGGTGTGATGCAAAATCTCACAACGCTTTGGGCGGCAGAGGGAAAGTCATCGATTTCTGCACTAAAAGTGCTATCTGATATGGATATCGCCGAACGACGACGTCCACAGGATGGGACTTTTGCAGTCCTCTTCGAAGGCCATAAGTTTGATATCCGTGCCGCCTCAGGTCCGACCAACTTTGGTGAAAAAATGGCACTGAGGCTACTCGATTCTGACGGCGCTATTGTAAAAAATGGTCTTGAAGGCATTGGAATGAGTGAGTCTGTCACAAAGAAAATGCGTCAGATCATTAATCAGCCACACGGCA
>JBDOMQ010000106.1:0-13357 GCA_039831725.1 Pirellulales bacterium | reverse complement strand
CACTTCTCCGACTCGACGCCATTCCTCTTCTGGGTCGACTGGTTTTGAGAAAGGGCGTGTGCTCTCCCCACCAATATCAAGGATGTCAGCACCAGCTTCAATGAGGGACAGACCATGTGCTACTGCACTTTCAATTTGTTCCCAGAGCCCGCCGTCAGAGAAGCTATCGGGTGTCGTATTGACGATCCCCATCAAGAGCGGTAACTCGTCGGATCTGGGTAGACGCACATTTCGTGTGCGGAGTTGCCACTCAGTAGGCTCATCACCATGTGGCTTCATTACCACGGCTCTTCCATGAGCCCAACAATTTGCTGTGACATTTTCACGATGCCCTCTTGTTGGGTACTGACTACGGATCGACCATATTCTGGAACGAGTGCAGCCGCCTGGCCCACATCGACACTAGCAGCAGGCACAGGAATGGAGCCCGAAGCTAAAACAGCTCCACCGCGGTCAGCCCAAGTGACAAGAACTTGCAAATTCATTTCAACCATTCTGGATTGGTCTGTTGGACTCTCGACCATCATGCGTTTGGTGTCAGCAACAATTCGACCGGTTAAAATACTGTCGGCACCAGCACTATCAACAACCTTAAACGGGGTCCTCTTTTCAATTTCCTTACAGACGGCCTCGGTCAGACGCTCACCTATATCAAGAGCAGGCGTCATCCGAAAGCTGTCGCATTGAAAAAGTGGTACATAGATCGTGCGAACATTTGTTGCATAGAGTGTACTGTTTCCAAACTGATATGCCGCACAGCCCACGACTCCGGGCAAGAAGCATGTGAGCCCGTACAAAAACTTACGGCGGTTTATTGATGGGACCATTGTGAGCCTCACCTCAGTGGCTGGCTTTCACCAGTGCTATCCTGACTGGCAATGGCGGTGTCGGCTTCAGCCATTGCGTCAAGCTCAGCCTCTTTCAGAGAATCTGGATTCAGGAAAGCGGTAAGAGTCGGAAAGGGATTGTCATTAATATCATCGAGCCCTGCGATGTCTTTGAGCTGTTTTCGAGCACGTTGAGCAAGCATTGTTTTTGGGTAGTCTTCAGCAATGAGGGCATAGTAGATTCGAGCGGAAGTGTAGTGTTTTCCTTTCGCATAAAATTCAGCTCTCTTCCAGTGACGGTGGGCCTGCTGAGCTGCAATTTCGGCACGCGTTCGGACAACCCGTTCCTCTTCTTCAGGACCTAATTGATTCGGGAATTGGACCAGAATCTGGTCTGCCAAAATCTCAGCTTCATCGAGCATGCCTCCCTCGTATGCAGGCCCCTGATATGCACGAAGTTTTGCTTGTAGTGCAAACAGATGGGCAGGCAACAGAAATTCGCTGTCTGGGTGCTCTGTTCTTAAGACTGAATAAAAGTAATCCGCATCAAGCCATTCTTTCTCAAGGAAATGAGCATTTGCTTGTGCCATCAGGCTGTCGTCAGCAAGTGATCCACGTGGATCATTCAGTTGAACATGTTCATATGCTTTGAGGGCTCGTCCTCGTGTGTCAAAAAGAGGGCGACTTCGATTAATCAGGTTCGGTATCAAGAGTGGCACATGCTGCTTTTCATCGAGCGCAAGCCAATACTGTGCGATAGCAAACTGTCGTTTCGCGATTCGATCAAGGTATCGAGTGTTTGGATACTTTTTAACAAGTGAATCGTATTGATCTTCAGCCTTTGGATATTGGTCCGTAAAGAAAAGGCATTCACCAACCTGCCACATTGCATCCTCTTCAATAGCAGAATCCGGCCATCGGTCGATAACGCGATTGTACTGCTTCAGAGCAGCCTTGTATTCTTTCTGAACAAACAGGTCATCACCCTCGGCAAGAGCATCTTTTGCTACAGACTCATTTGGGCCACGGCCGACCATTTTCTTGAAACGCCGTTTTATTGTGTCGCCCTTTAATAAATTCCAACCAAATTCTTCATCACTCGGTGTGAATTCCGATGAGATGACAGAAGATGATTCATCATCAACATCTAGGTCGTCTTGTCCTGCGGTCGTATCATTCCATGGCCAGGTTGGCTTCGTAAGTGTGGCGCATCCGCTTGCAAGAAGCGTGATAAAGAACCCTATGACCAATGGGGAAGCCATTGGCCATATCCTCAGGCTAGTTGAACGGTTCATCGGTGTTTCTCGCGTGACGAGGGAAAGGTTGTCGCAAGCCAATGACTGGTTTTCAGTCGATAACCAAGAATATTGGCAAATAATGTATTCATGATGGCACGAATCTCTCCGAACGGAGGTTCTGGCTGTGATTGACAGTTGCTTTGGTCGAAGGGATTTGCAAGTTGCCGCAAAGAAACAATGGCCTCACTCGAGATCGAGACAACGGATCTCTTTCCTCGTCGGCATCGTGGGCAAAGTCCTCCCCCAGCAAGCATGCTGAAGGATATTCTCCGTCCTTCCAGTGGTCGTTCACATTCAGCACAGCAATGGAGTGATGGCAATTGTCCAAGTTGATGGAGGATGCCCAGTTCTGTGTGAATAACAAGTGCTGAAACAGTTCTGGAGTCGGGTGCGGACTGCTGCTTCGTTCTCTGTCCAGGTCTTGGAGCAGAGAGGAATCGGATCGCTCGTGTGGCGAGATCGAAGAGTTCAGGTTGTGGGTCTGCATCAACGGTGACTGAATCCAGAAGTTCGGCAATGTAGAGTCCGGCTGCAAATGATGATTCATAACGACCGATTCTAAATCGATGTTCGAGAAATGCCTCTGTGAATAGATCAAGATTGCCAGACGGACGATGAAGGACGAGTACCTGACAGATGGAAAGGAGGTCAAGGGCGCCATCAAATTTACTCTTTGGTCGCCACGCTCCCTTTGCTAATCCCCGCACCTTACCGGCTTCACGAGTCAGCAAGGTGATGATCGCGCTTGTCTCACCAAATGGAAGTGCCCGCAGGACTAGAGCCTGAGCCTTTTCGGCACTCATGGTGAATCAGGTGTTTGGGGTAATCTTGAAACACGGAGCCGATCAATTCGATGTTTTGAACTTGCCAATACTTCGATCGCTACACCATCGGCCTCTATGGTCTCTCCCGCGGATGGTATCCGTCCAAATGTATGGAAGGCAAAGCCCCCAATTGTGTCGTAATCAGCCTCTTCCGGTAATGAAAAATGCATTCGCTGATTCACGTCATCAATAGGAACATTGGCCAATGTTTCACACGTATCCTTCGACTGCACAAGAATGCCATCAATCAGTGTTTCATCATGCTCATCTGTGATCTCTCCAACGATTTCTTCAAGAGCATCTTCTATTGTCACAATACCGCACACGCCACCAAATTCATCAGTAACAATTGCCATATGTGATTTGCCTCGCTGCAGGTCGCGGAGTAATGATCGAACACTCATAGTTTCAGGAATGAAGTAAGGTGGCCGAAGAAGATCGCGAAGATTTGGTTCGTCTTGTCGGGTCTCACTTGGAGAATCTTGGTGCTGGGCCAGTTTGGCCAAAATTTCCCGCAGGTAAAGAACCCCAATGATGTCATCTGGTGAAGACTTCCAGACTGGAAGTCTTGAGTATCCACTTTCGACAGCAGCCTCAACAGAATCTTTCCACGTTGAATTTACAGAAATACCGATGACCTGAGTGCGAGGCGTCATAATCTCTGAAACCTGAGCATCTTCGAGTTCCATAACTCCTTCGATCATTTCCCGTGCCTCTTCATCGAGATGCCCTTCACGGTGAGCCTCATCCATAGCAAGTCGAATTTCATCCTGTGACTCATCAGCAGTAGCACGGTTCTTGCTCCGGTAGAACACCCTTTGAACTGCCTCAATGCATTTGTTGATACCCCTGGAAACAGGGGTGACAAGTTGAATGAGTGGACGCCACAACCACCATGTTGTCACGACGATCCAAACGCCAGCAAACCGTGTGAGTGTCATTGGCACAATGACCAGCATGATCCAGCAAAGACCTGCCCAGAGTCCAGTAGACAAATTGGTTGTCAGTATTTTTGATATAAAGAAAGTTGATGCAACTCCTGCAAGCACCACAACAGTGGCAGCGAAAAAGGCAATTCCCTCACTTGCTCGTACGAGTTCGTCATAGACATCAGGAAGCCCTTTCTGCCGGCAGATGTCCTGAAGTTGATGTCGCTTTGCTCCCCGAATGGCACGAGACTGCAGGGCAGCGAGGCTTGCGATAGCTAATAAGAGTATTGCAGTTTGCATGAGCGTATTTCAGGACAATAAGAAAGGTCAGCGTTGGTCGCAAGTGGTTTTGGGGCGCCTTCTTGGTGGGGGCGGAAGCCCGATTGCCTTCATTACCGAACGCTCTTTCTTTCGCATAGCGATCCTTTCTGAAGGTGTCTGGTCGTCATAGCCGGCAAGATGAAGTAAGCCATGGATGAGGTAATATGTTAATTCATGTTGTAGGCTCCAACAGTAGAAACGAGCCTCTCGTGAAGCTGTCTCAGCACTTGCAATGATCTCACCACGAATTCCATGACGTCTTATGCGGCGGGGGTGTTGTGCGTATTCAGGGCTTGAGAGATCAAACGAAAGGACGTCTGTCGGGCCCGAAATGCCGAGCCATGATTCGTGAAGTTTGGCTATCGCTTTATCACTCACAATCGCCAGACTGATATCAGAATCAGTCATTTCAAGGGCATCCATGGCAGCCAAAAAAAAACGTTTTAGTGTCTTCGAACAAATTGCCGTTTTCCGTTGACGGTTGCTCAGAACAACGGCGTTGTTACCAGAAGTGGCGTGTCGCACCGAAAGACGTGTTGTGGAGCAGCGGTGTGAGGCGGCCACTAGGCTGTCCTCTGATCCGGATACTTCACTCGACCGTGATACACAGCGGTGAGGCTTTTTACGAGGCTCTGCTCGATAAGTCGAAGCTCTTCAAGTGTTAATCCACAATCCTCAAATTGACCATCAAGAAGTCGTTTCATTGCAAGGTCATGCACGAGGCTTGAAATCCTCGCAGGGGTTGGTTCTGTGAGTGAACGACTAGCACTTTCGACTGCATCAGAAAGCATTAAGACTGCGGATTCACGAGTGCTTGGACGAGGCCCTGGATAACGGAAGGTCTGCTCATCAACACCGCCCCCGTTCGGGTCGGTTTGTGATTTCTCGGCGGCACGTCGGTAGAAGTACTCAACAAGTGTTGTGCCGTGATGTTCGAGCAGAAGATCAACAATAGGTTGAGGAAGATTGTACTGACGTGCTAACTCGGCCCCCTCTTTGACATGCGCAATGATAATGAGGCTGCTCATTGCAGGCACAAGCGTCTCATGTCTATTTTCTTGCCTGTTTTGATTTTCAACATAATAAGCTGGCTTGAGCATCTTTCCGACATCATGAAAATACGCCCCGACGCGAACAAGGAGCCCACGTGCACCGATTGCATCAGCTGCAGCCTCTCCGATGCTGGCAACATTAATCGAATGGTTGTATGTGCCTGGTGCTCGTCGAACAAGCTCTTGAAGAAGAGGGTGTGCAACGTCACCAATCTCAAGCAGGCTTAGGTCGGTGAGTACACCAAATGTTTTTTCTACAAATGGGAGTAAGCCCGTCATCAAAAAGCCAGCTAAGAGTGTCCATACACCAGTCCGTGCTGCTTCAAAGAGAAGGTATAAGTCGAGCGGATGTTCTTCAAGGAGATTCGCACCGATTTGGGTTGTCATGGCAACGGCTCCCGCCCATAAGCCAACGTAGATCAACTTGCTGCGACTCCTGATTCGACCCATCCAGAAAATCGTTGCTGCAGCTGCTGCAGTAAGCGTTATGTAATCAGCAAGGCCCTGACCTAATCCCACAACAAGAACAAGAGCCACTTCGGCAACAAGTAGTAGTGCAAGGTCCTCGTCATAAGCGATTGCGACAGTCATCGCAAAAACAAGCAGGGGCAAAATTTCAGCGTGCCATGAATCTCCGGAGGCAAACACACAAGCCGCCATCGTTGCCACAACCAGAACAAGTAAGGTTGCTATATGACCGAGATCAACCATGACATCACGGTGATGGAGGTGGAGGTAAAATCCAGCAAGTGTGAACATCGCAACGAACAAACCAAACAATGAAGCTGCGCGACCAAAACTTTCCCCAGCCGGTTGTTGCCTTAAAGATTCTTCGTGTTCGAGTCTTAAAAGAGTGAGTTGCTCACTCGTAATTTCGACTCCAGCAGGGGCGAGTAGGTCACCAGCTGCATAACGAATGAATTGTTCGGGCGTTTCTTCAACTGCTTCATTTTTTGCCTTTGCTGTCGCTTCGCTATCAACTTCGAGTGATCCTGTTAACCGTGGATCAATCCACATGAAGACGCGGTCTGTTAGTGGTCCGGGGCCCAATTCATCAATAAGCCTCGCCTTAAAGCGAATCTTGGCCTCCCCAAGGAGTACTTCAGCAACCTGAACACGTATCATCTCAGTTATGTTGCCGAGTGGATGGACGTCAATTTCTGTTTGGCTTCCCTCATCGATATCGTGCTGAATCTTTTCGAGAACACCTTGAGTCTCCAGTGGTGAAAATGCACGATCGATGGCTTTATTGAACTCAAGAAGCTTTTCCTTGGTACCGACCGGATTTCGGAATGCTGTAAATGCCTGTTCTGCCTGCAGTTTCTCTCGTGTGAACTCCGTGACCGATGGGTTCGCCTGTGAAGCCTGATCCTGTGTGGCTGTTTCTGAATCTGCTTTCGGCTGTGCTTGTGCTCGTATTACATCATCAGCGAATCCAATATCTCCGTTTGACGGAGTACCGTCTTTGCCTTCATCAGCCTTCTGTGCCCCTTGGTTTTTCGATGAGCCCAATATGTTTGACCCTAAAGATGGAATTTCTTTTTCATCACCCGGTTCTTCTTGTATTGGGAAATCTGGTGGCTCAGGAGCAATGGGTAGCTCTGTAGGTTTCACAACGGTCCCTGGAGCTGGCACCGGAAGTCGTTCTAGAACAGCTGCTGTTTCTGGAGCAAATTCAAGCCATGCGGCACGTGATACACCAGCTAAGGTTTCTGCTGCAGCAATTTCAGCAACACGATTTTTGAGCCCGTCACGAATACGAACCAACGGCGATCGATCCTGAATGTAAACGACCCGGACCTGTGATGTTGCCCGTTGCTGTGCGGCACGAGTTCGTGCAAGATCGGGCTTCTCAAATGCAACTCGAGAAACAACACCGCGAGGAGCAACAGAGCCGAGTCTAAATGCGAATGGTTGAGACCATCCACGAAGAAGAACGAGAAGAAAAAAAGCTGCTAGAAGGCAGAGCCCGAGCCGCACGAGTACTTCTGAACGTGAGATAGTTTCAAGGAGTCTTCCCCAGAAACTCTGCGGACCTTCCATTGAGGAGGCTCGACGAATGCGGCGGCGAAATGACGACGGGGCGATACTCATCGTGAACTGCTGTTACTCTCGTTTTTGGAAAGAGAAATTGAAGTCTCTAATTATTCCTCGTAAGCATCGACAATGCGCTGAACAAGTGGATGCCGGACGATATCACTGCCACCGAGGCTAATTTTGTGGCAGCCCGAAACCGTGCCAAGCCGTTCCATTGCGTCAATAAGACCACTTTTGCGGTTTGGAGGAAGGTCGATCTGTGTCGTATCCCCCGAAATCACCATTTTTGAGCCAACTCCAAGTCGAGTCAAAAACATTTTCATCTGGGATGCAGTTGTATTCTGTGCTTCGTCCAGAATGATGAAGGCGTCGTTCAGTGTTCTACCCCGCATGTAGGCAAGAGGAATCATTTCAATAACATCTTGCTCAGTGAGTTTCTTCAGTAAGTCAAAGTCCATCATCTCGCGAAGCGCATCAAGGAGTGGACGCAGGTAGGGGTTTATTTTTGCCTGAAGATCACCGGGCAGAAAGCCAAGACTTTCCCCAGCCTCAACAGCTGGACGAACAAGTACAATTTTTGTCACGTGTTCTTGCCGCAGAGCAGATACAGCCATGGCAACAGCAAGAAAAGTTTTCCCGCAACCAGCTGGGCCTTCACAAAACACGATATCAGACTGTCGGATAGCGCGCACATAATTAGCCTGGCCTGACGATCGAGGAACGATCTGTCCACCAGGTCGATGCACTTCAATCGATTCCTGATGCATCAGTTTTTCAGAGGAGCTGCTTCCGTTGAGTAAGCGGTCAACAAGTTGCCCTGTGATCGTGCCATGATTTTGGAGCGACTGATCCAGAGACTCAAAAATCTCTGTGGCTCTATGTACAGCAGCATCCTCTCCCTCGATGTGTATCTCTCCATCTCGAGCTGAAATTCCTACATCGAAAGCGGTTCGTATTTTTCGGAGGTGTTGATCACGAGGTCCGAAAAGTTCTAAAAGCCGCTTTGAGTCGACTACTGCAATCGTTGAGCGAGACATCAAAGTCCATCAACCGAGTGGAGGTTGATGGCCTCGAGGAATAGGTGCGTCCGCCACGTGGCAGACTGGCAGGAAAATGACCTGGATCAATTTCTAGCCTATATTCTACTCCGGCAGGGGAAGGGTTCCCAACAGGGGCTGTTTTCATGGCTGAATTTGTTGGAAAACACCGTGTTTCACTTGGGAGAAGTGTGCTTACACAGAGGCATTTACCCACAGAAACCATGCAACAGGTGCAGCAAATAGGAGCGAGTCGATCAGGTCGAGTGCTCCCCCGAGGCCACCTAAAACTCTTCCAGAATCTTTTGTTTTGAGTTCGCGTTTAATCAGTGATTCTGCCAGGTCGCCGGCCATACCAGATAATCCAATACATATTCCAAATGTAAACCATCCACCAAGAGGTTGTACCGGCAATCCATTTTTGAAAATAAATGAAGACTGCAATATGAGCCACGCCGAGAAAAGTGAGCCAGCAAGTGATGCAAGTGCACCCTCCCACGTTTTGCCTGGGCTGATTTTTGGCATTAGTGGCAATCGGCCGAAAGCAGAGCCGACGAGATATGCAAACACATCACCGGCTTTTACGACCGTAATAAGGCTGAGCAAAGGAATGATTCCAAGATATCTAGGACCTATTTGCTCAGGACCCAAGTTAGCAATAGTAACAAGCCGTAATCCAACTATGAATGCCATTGGAAGACCTAGGTAGGTTAATACCAAGATGCTTGCTGCCAATCGGTCGAGGTCTTGATCATTATTGCCAGCGAGCACAACTTCTTGCAGAAAAAGTGATCCAATAGCGACTGCAGCAGCCAGCGCTGCCCAACTGAGAGCCGCCACGGGCGCGGCATCTCCTGTATCAGAAACCATGGCCTGAGTGCCTACGGCAACGGCTAGAAATATCGAAATGACTCCGACACGAAGGAGCCCACCTTTGAGTCTAATTCCCCGCTTTTGGTAGAGAACAATGAACTCATTGACACCACCAATTGCGAGGAGAATTAAAATCGGAAGAAGCCACCAGCCGGGTAAGCCACCGAGGAATCCAGTGGAGTCAGCCCAAGTTAATGCAGTCAAGCACACAATTAGAGTGCTCGAGACAATAAACCGTGATCCGAGTGTTGAGAAAGAGCTTGAAACGGTGTTCATGATGAGGAAAGGCCTCCGAATCGACGCTCCCGTGATTGGAAAGCGGCAAGCGCCTGGTCGAGATGATTCTCAGTGAAATCAGGCCAGAGGTCCGAAGTGACCCAGAACTCTGCATAGCTCATCTGCCACAGTAAAAAATTACTCAGTCGCATCTCGCCAGCAGTTCGTATGAGAAGGTCTGGATCAGGCATTCCGCTTGTTTCAAGGTGAGATTCAACACTTTTCTCATCAATTTCATCTGGCTGCAGGTTTCCTGATGCCACCCGATGCGCAAGTGCTTTGGTTGCTTCAACAATTTCAGCCCGCCCTCCGTAGTTGACTGCAAGACAAAGTCGCATGCCACTATTATTGCGACACAGATCAACCGTTTCATCGATAGCTGCGAGCGTTCTGCTCGGTAGACCAGCTCGATTTCCTATCATCACAGGCCGAATGTGTTCTCGCATGAGGAGCGCACGTTCTTCAATCATGTACTGTTCGAGAAGGAGCATGAGAAAATCAAGCTCGGCTTTTGGGCGTCGCCAATTTTCACTTGAGAGACAATACAAAGTGAGCTGCTTGATGTTTCGTCTTGCAGCATGTTCGGTGGCCTTACGAACACTTGTGACACCCTGTCTATGACCTTCGAATCGCGGAAGATTGCGTTTTTTCGCCCAGCGACCGTTGCCATCCATGATAATTGCAACGTGCTGCGGTAAGGGTCTATCTGTCGGTTCGGCTTTCTGTTGATCTGCCGTCCGAGTTGGGTGTGTTCTAGCTGGGGTGGCAACAGGGTTATTCACACCGTCGCTCGTTCCTGTGGGGTGTTTGGAGGACATTGTGCAGGCTGGGTTGTTCCACTGCGAAAAATGGTTTGCTCTCGATCTGGCCCAACAGAAACAATTGTGACCGGCCGACCGAGAAGTTCTCCAATACGATCTATGTACTGAATAGCATTTGTCGGGAGGTCTGCTTCGTTACGAACAGCCGTTAAATCATCGTTCCATCCAGGAAGTGTCTCGTAGATTGGTTCCGCGGACTTCAGGTCATCAATCTGGCTAGGAAACTGATCTACAATTTTCCCATTTATACGATAGCCAGTGCATATTCGGAGTTCATCAAGTTCAGAGAGAACGTCAAGCAGCATCACGGCAAGTTCATCAACACCTGAAAGCCGAGCGGAATACCGCGTTGCGACGGCATCAAACCAACCACAGCGTCGTGGTCGCTGGGTTACGGTACCAAATTCTTTACCGCGTTGTTGGAGATGTTTACCGATATTGTTGTCTTGTTCAGTCGGAAGTGGTCCGCCTCCAACTCGCGTGGAATAGGCTTTCAAGACACCGATAGTTCGAGAGATCCACCGACCAGGAATACCGGATCCACTTGAAACACCAACCCCAGAGGAGTTGCTACTCGTCACAAACGGGAACGTGCCGTGGTCAATATCAAGCAATGCACCTTGAGCACCTTCGAAGAGAACAGGTTTACCACTTTCCACAGAATCCAAAAGATAGTTTGTTGTCTCACCGACATAGTCACGGAGTCGTTCTGCGTATTCCTGATACTGGTCGAATATCGTATCGTCATCAAGTTTAATGGCATCACTACCAGTTGGCCTGCTTGCTTCAAGAAACTGTCGCTTTACTTTGATAATATGATCAAAGGTAGATCGGAATTCTTGGCGGTAAAGGTCTCCGAGTCGAATCGCGAGTGAGCGACCAACTTTATCTCTGTAGCAGGGCCCGATACCCCTTCCTGTTGTTCCGATTGATTCACCACCGGAAAGACTGCCATCGAGAATCCCGTCTTCAATGACATGCCAAGGGAAAACAACATGAGTTCGATCACTGAGCCGTAGTTTGTCAGCTACTTTGATGCCACGTGACTCAAGCATGTCAATTTCACGTATTGCGCTTGCAGGATCGAGAACAACACCACCAGTTACAACACATGTCACATTATCTCGAAGAATACCGCTCGGAATCAAAGAGAGTTTCCATGTTTCCCCATCGGAGACCACAGTGTGACCAGCATTTGCCCCCCCCTGGTACCGAACAACGACATCATGTTTTTCTGTCAGAATGTCAACAAGTTTGCCTTTGGCTTCATCGCCCCATTGCAAACCGATGATGCAGGTTCCGGGCACGCTGGATTCCCCTCACTTTGAGAATTTCTTTCTAGGCGGCGAACAGAACGCCACATTCGTTGGAAATTGAGTCTAAAACTAGGTTTTTTGCGGTCAAGCGGTTACTGATTAGACCGCCTTAGTCTTAGGGTTTTGTCATCATTCGAGTGGTAGCCCCTTAGAGCAGACGGGTACGGAATGTAAGATTCCGTGCTGCGTGAAGATAAAATTATTTCAGGTTCTTATCAAAGGAGCATTCCAGTGCTCTCAAACAAGAACGTATTCGTTAGATACTGATTATCCATGGTGAAGCACGGAAACGGTCAGGTTTTTCACGTGACTGATGATGAGAGCGGCTGCACGCTTGCAGCGTATCTACGTCAGCAAATCAGTGGAACGAGTTGGGCGGTTGCTGAACGGTGGATTCGGAATCGGCGCATCACAATTCATGGCAATATCTGCGTAGATGCCGCTCGGCGTCTGAAGACAGGCGAGGTCGTTAAATTTCTTGACGTGCCTGCCGCTGCACCACCCGGCCCACAAGATGTGAAAATTGTTTACCTGGATGATGACGTTGTTGTTGTTCATAAGCCTGCGGGTATCACAACAACTCGGCATCATGAAGAGGCGGGATGGCCCACACGCCGCCGCCAGTTGCAGCCAACCCTTGATGAGCTTCTGC
Source organism: Pirellulales bacterium (assembly GCA_039831725.1). Taxonomy (GTDB): domain Bacteria; phylum Planctomycetota; class Planctomycetia; order Pirellulales; family UBA1268; genus UBA1268. Next base: position 1,094 of record JBDOMQ010000106.1, on the reverse strand, counting down.
CAACAGTGATAGGGCGTTTCTTAAGAGCTGCTGGGAGAGGTAAAAACAAAACTGGTTCGAAAAAAGAAAGGCTGCATCGCTCCGGTCAAGTGCGAGCGGTTCATCGCATTGACCGTGAAACAAGTGGGCTCCTTGTGTTTGCCCGAACGGTACCAGCTGGAAGGATTTTGGCAGAACAGTTCCGGCAGCATACAACTCGGCGTAAATATCTAGCCATTGCTGTTGGCCGGGTTGGGAAAGGCACGATTATGTCGAGTCTTGTACGGGATCGGGGTGATGGCCGTCGAGGTTCCGCAGATGACGGAAAAGGAAAGCGTGCAGTCACTCATGTCCAGCCGTGTGAACATTTTGGTGATGCATATACGTTAGTCGAGTGTCGTCTGGAGACAGGAAGGACGCATCAAATCCGAATTCACCTTGCTGAAAGTGGGCACCCCATCTGCGGCGAACGGGTCTATTCGGCTCCTTTGGGTTCCGAGCTGAAAGATCAATCACTCGCGCCGAGAGTGGCATTACATGCTGCTGAATTAGGATTCATACATCCAGTTACAGGTGAGGAGATGCGGTTTGCCTCACAGCTCCCAAAAGATCTAAAAGAAGTCCAGAAAAGATTGGTAAAAATTCATGGTCAAGAAATCGTAGAGCCTGACCCCGAACCACCAATTTGCTGATTCGAGGCTGGGGCAGGAATAATAGGGAACTTTAACAATCCTTCTGGAGACGTAGCGTGAGAGTTATTCAAGGGATTCTTGCCTTTGTTGGCAGGTTGATGATTTCCATTATTTTTCTGCTCAGTGCATTGGGAAATAAGATTCCAAATTTTAGCAGTGTTGCTGACGTGATGGCATCAAAAGGTATGCCTCAAGATGAAATTCTGGGAATCCCTGCTCATAAATATTTACTGTGCGGTGCGATAGTATTTTTGATTCTCGGAGGACTTTCAGTTGCTGCCGGTTTCAAAGCTCGCCTTGGTGCATGCATGCTCTTTCTCTTTCTCATTGGAGCAACCTACTATTTCCATGATTTCTGGAATGCTGAGGCTGATCAACAGCCGGCCGAAATGATTCAATTTCTAAAAAACCTAGCTCTTAGCG
>JBDOMQ010000103.1:0-2796 GCA_039831725.1 Pirellulales bacterium | reverse complement strand
CAGCCGGAATTGTTTGGAGGTAGTGAGTTTTTCCAGTTCTCTAGTTTTTCGAGAAGACGATTGGTAAGCATCGGTTTTGAGTCAATGAGATTCTTTGTTTCGCTGCGATCGTTTTTTAGATCAAACAGATAATATGTCTTGCTGTCATTACTCACTAATTTGTAGTCAAGGTCACGGATTGCAGCGCGGGGGCCGAGGCTCCAGTAGAGTTCGCTGTGAGGACGTTCCTCGGGTTTCTTTTTTTTGCAGATGTATGGCAACAGGTTGACGCCATCAAGATTCCACTCTGAAGCGATCGTTCCACCTGCTGCGGCAATTGCAGTGGGAAGTATGTCAAGGGAACTCACAGGAAGGTGATACGTGCTTTCGGCAGGAATGATTCCTTGCCACTGCATGCAGAATGGAATACGAATACCACCTTCCCACATCGTACCTTTTTCGCCGCGCAGTGGTGTGTTGGGTGAAAAGCCATGGCCTCCATTATCACTGAGAAAGATGATCAGACTCTGCGACTCAAGCTCATTGTTTTGCACGCAGTGGATGACCTTGCCCACATTTTGATCAAGTGCATAGAGCATCGCTTTGACAAGCCGGCGATTCTCATCTGGCTCATCTAAAAACTTGTTAACAAGGCCTCGTGGCGCCTGGAATGGTCCATGGATTGCGTTAAAGGGGATATAGCAAAGGAACGGACTCTCTTTGTGGCTCTCAATGAAAGCCACAGCTGCATCACCAATGCTGTCAGTGAGATACTCGGTGTCGCCTGCATGTATGACACCATTGTCGAGCAAGTCACTTCGAGGTGTTCGCTGATTGTTTGGTGACTGGTTCAAGATGCTTCGGTTATGAAAAATGGGGTTATGGCGGCGATTGAGTTTGCTAATGTAATTTGAAGCACCATTATTGAACCCAAAGAATTCATCCCATCGTCTGAACGCCATTTGTTCTTCAGCCACCCCGTCGTGTGTTTTGCCAAAGATTCCTGCGGTGTACCCGAGGGTCTGAAGTCGTTCTGAAAGTATTGGCTGTGATGGGGGAATGCCAGCGTATCGTGCGTCTTTGCGCTGAAAAGGGCCAGGGTTATCGGCGAAGCCAAACCGCTGTTGGTAGCGACCAGTGAGAAGTCCGGCGCGAGATGGCGCACATACAGGACAAGTGACATAGCCATCAGTAAACAGAACACCATTGTGCGCAATCGAGTCAATGTGAGGTGTTGGGACATCGCCACCCTGATACCCTACATCGCCATAGCCAAGATCATCAGCAAAAAAAATAATGATATTTGGCGACGCCGCACGAGCACTACCTGCAAGACAGCACAATAAAAAAGCAAGAGAGAGACTGCGGTATTGGTGCACGGTGTTTTTGATACAAAGACGGGGAGGTGAGTGTTCTGGTTCACGAGACCTTGTAAAACAGATTCTTCTAGATGACAGGGTGGCCTGTAGTCTGGAGAATAGGATTAAGCTTGTGGTTCAATCTACTCTATTTGTAAATCAGGTTGCCAGACGCAGGAATGTAGCCAACCATGTGGTGAGTGAGTACGCTACGTTGGTAATGGTGTTCCGTGTGGTGAGAATGATACGATGAAACAATCTTTGTGCCGAGAGTATGGCGTGCCTCGAAGGTGCAATCGTGTCACATGGTTTCTGGTTTTCTGTATTGTGGGATCTCATTGGAGTTTTCTGTCAGCAGCACCACCAAATATTATCTTTATTTTTAGTGATGATCATGCCCTTCGTGCACTTGGAGCCTATGGCAGCGGACTCAATCAGACGCCACACATTGACCGAATTGCTCGAGAGGGGGCATTGTTTTTACGCAGTTATTGCGGCAACTCAATCTGCTGCCCGTCTCGGGCGACGATTCTGACTGGCAAGCATAGCCACAAAAATGGCGTTCTGCGAAACGGCTCCCAATGGAATGGTGATCAGTTTGTTTTCTCACGTGCTCTGTCAGCAGCGGGATACGCAACGGCACTTTTCGGGAAGTGGCACTTGCGAGGTTGGCCGACTGATGAATTTGATGAGTGGCGGGTGCTTGAGGGGGCTGGTGGGCAGGGACATTATTACAACCCCGAGTTTCTCTGTTCTGATGGTCAGCAGCGTCAGGTTGAGGGGTATTCGACCGACGTTATTACAGATGTATCAATCGAGTGGATGGATAAGCAGTCACAACAAAAGCAACCGTTCCTGTTGATGTGCCAGTATAAGTCACCGCATATTCATCGTATTCCACCGCCACGACATATGAACATACTCGATGGGCAACAGGTGGCGGAGCCGGCAACACTTTTCGACAGCTACGAAGGACGTTCTTCATATGCAAAAAAATGTTGGATGCGTTTATTTGGTATGTCCGATCATGTGCTGAATATCACGCCTCCACAGGGTGAGTACGACGGTGGAGAGCGTCCGTATCAGTTCTTGGGACGAATGACGCAATCACAGCGGGTCGCATTTCATCAGGCGTACGATTCAGAGAACAAAGACTATCGACGACTTCTGGCAGAAGGTGCGCTGAAGGGACGGACACTTGATCGGTACAAGTATCAGCGGTTTATGAAAGACTATCTTGGTTGTGTTGCAGCGATTGACGATAATGTTGGCCGGATTCTTGACTGGCTTGACTCGCATGACCTCGCTGAAAACACGCTCGTGATTTACAGTTCTGACCAAGGCTTCTTCACTGGTGAGCATGGCTGGAATGACAAGCGTTGGATGTATGAACAGAGTCTTTCGATGCCATTGCTCATGCGTTGGCCCGCTGTGATTCAAGCAGGCACCCGTATCAATC
>JBDOMQ010000169.1:0-13563 GCA_039831725.1 Pirellulales bacterium | reverse complement strand
TTTTTAATGGTGACGCGCTAGTGCCTGCAGGGCATTGGTTTGTCGAGTCTACCGATCGGACGAAAAACAAGAAATCGTGAGAGGTACCAAGGATGTGGATTCAAGAGTTCAGTGTCTTCTGGTGCACCTTTCTTGATGAAAAGAATAGCCTCATGTTTTTTCGACCGTTTGTATTTTACAAAAAGGTTTTCTCGCTTCCGAGAAGAGGTAATTCTTCGAAGTTCAAACCAGGTGAGAAGGTCTTTTGTTTTCACGTATTGTTGAAGTTGTCGATCGTTTGATTCAAGTATCTCCACAAGATCGTCCTGATACCCAAACAGTCTGAGTCGAGGCATGAAGAGATGATTGTTGCCGGTTCCCTCTGTGCGAATATTCGAAAACATCGAAAAGGCTGTAGTTGTTTTCAAACTGAGGTACGGGGACAGGCCATTGAAGAAGACAAGTGTTGGAAAAATCAGGAGAAGATACATGGGCCGTGCCATAGGATCGGGTGGCGTGTTCCATACGTGTCGTCGAATGGCAGGTGTATAAATCACCACGAGCCACATTGCAAAAACAAGCCATATATAAAAGCCGATTGCATTAGCCATCAAAAAACCATCCCCATTTTTGTATGCACGCATTTGTAAGAAGAGTGCGACGCCAAAAAGAAAGACAGCAGTCAGCTTGACGGCCAGAATGCCGAGGCGAGGAATGCTGATCCTTGTAGCAAAAGGATTGTCCTGAGATGAGAAAAGAAAGACGGCATAAAGCACGTAGAGCAAGTGTGTAAAACTGTAAATTCCACCGTGTGGATGGAGAGCGAGAAACCAGTGGAAGAAAAGGGCTACCAGAACAGCAGCAACGCGAGTCTTCCGCCACCAGAGGCCGAGCGGAATGAACAGCTCGAAAAAGAGTGTGCCGATAATGGTTGGCCAGTGTGTCCATGTGCCTGACGGAACAATGGGCACGGATGCTGCCAATTCGTTGTGCATTGATACGGCACAACTGACAGCAGGATTGAAGAAGTCCCAGTTGAGCTTATGGAGTACTGTAAACAAATACATGATGATGAGCGCACTCATCACAACTGGTCGCATGTGTTCATAGATCAAACCACGAAGTTCTTGAGGCGAAAGATCTCTTTTCCATTGGCATATCGAAACACTTAAGACAGTGCCCAGCATGGATGTATGCACAAGGATCTCAAAGAAAATATGATTGGGTACGAAAGGAAGTTTCTGAAACCAGAAAAAAAGACTTGTGAGAAGAAAGAAAGACAGGGTCACAATCGAACGCGGAACAAAAAGGAGAATGAGCGTTGATGCAAGCAATATTTGTCCAGAGAGCATGCCTCTCCACCAGGGGAATGAAAGCATGTGAACAAGGCTAGCCGTTGCTAATCCGAGGCTTACAAGACAAAAACTGTGATCGTTCACAGGTTGGGGGGAAGTTTGAGACGAATGTGTGTCAATCGTGTCACTCACTCGAACCACCATAGTAAGAACTAAAATTAAAAGTGAGTAAAAGTGGCGTTTGTGGACGGATAAATCGCATTATCTCAAAAAAATAGTATCTGGAGAGAAACGAGTGTCAGGGAATCTGTCTGTATTCTTGAGTTTTATTTGGATGGGTGAAGGAACTCAACCTCTGTAAAATAGGCACCACCTGCTGGACTGGTTCCAGTCCAGAGTTTTGTTTCAATTGTTGTTCTTCCGGTAGGTAGATCGACAAGGAAATCAATGTGTGATGCTCCAGTTGGTATGTCCGTCTCGTGTGTTATGCCGGCAAGTGTCAGCGAAGCCCGCTTTGCAATAAGCGGCTTATCGGCTTCTTTGGGAAGTTGCCGCAAGGTGACTCGGTATTTCCCTTTTTGTTGAACTATGACGTGCCACGGTCCTGTTATGGGGACTCTGCGATTGATTGAATTAAAATTCCACGGTGGATTTCCAACTGGCAAATACCAGTCTTGAGAGCACAAGGTAGTTGGATTTTCCAGAGAGTTACCGATGTCGATAGCAATGGGTTTCATGCGCGGTGATACAGATTGCCAGAACGCTTCATAAAGATTGCGAAGCTCAGCAACAACTTCTAGATGATCTTCGGCAATGTCTTTCTGTTGGGAGCGGTCAGTACGGAGATCATAAAGCTCAGTGCCATTGATAAGCCGCCATGGTCCTTTGCAGACACATGATGTGTCCCATGGCTCTTCAGGATGTGAAAAGCCTGCACCACCATGCAGTTGTGCAATGTAATGCTGCCGGTGTGCGGGCAGTTGTTCATCATAAATGTTTGCTGCGAATGAAGCCCCGTCAGGGCTATGATTGTTGGTTAGTCTGATCTTACACAGATCGAGGAGCGTTGGAAGGAGATCGAGATGGGTGGTGAGGCCATCAAAATCTTTTCCTTTCTTTAGGTCACCCGCAGGCCAGTGGATAAAACACGGAACCCGATGCCCACCCTCGTACACAGCCGACTTTTTTCCTCTCATGTGCGCATTAAAACCCCGGAAACTTCCGGCTGGTAGTTCACCCTTTGGAATGCCATTGGAGGTGCCATTGTCTGTCATGAAAACGAGAATGGTATTTTCCGCAAGGTTCAGTTTTTTGAGGTGTTTTCGCAATAGGCCTACGTTGTGATCAATATTTGCAATCATTCCATAGAAATTTGCACCGTTTCCCCAGAGGACGGAATCTCGGTATGGTTCACTCCACTCTGGAGCTACTCGGTATGGTCCATGTGGAGCATTAGTTGCAAGATATAAAAAGAAAGGTTCGTCTTGATGACGTTCAACAAAGCTTTTGGCTTCGTTGAACCAGACATCTGTACAATATCCTGAAAATTTTTCAAACACACCATTTCGTTCATACGTATCGTCAAAGTAATCGTTCCCGTAGTAGTCGGAAGCCTGGCCCACTCCTCCACAGCGGTGCCAGAGAACTTCATGAAATCCGCGGTCTTGCGGGCGGTGCGGTGCGTTGTCTCCAAGATGCCATTTACCAATCATGCCTGTGGCATATCCAGCATCTGAAAAAATATTTGCAATCGTCTGCTCATCACGATGGAGCATCGTTCGGCCACTACTCGTACGGTACGCACCGGTGCGAGCAGGATAGCGACCGGTCATTAGTGCTGCACGAGTCGGCGTGCAGTAAGGACTCACATGAAAGTTTGTGAGTCGCAGCGATTCCGCATGCAACCGATCAATACATGGAGTTTGTATGACCGGGTTACCATGACATGCGAGGTCTCCATATCCCTGATCATCAGTCATAATGATGATGACGTTTGGCGGAGCAGCATATGCGATTATTTGAATTGCCCCTGCATTGCACAGCAAGATAATCAGAAGAGAGAGGCAATTCTTCATCATGCGATCTCCTGAAAAAAATAATTTTTTCTAGAATTGCCACGGTTTCGTGCAGCTGTGCGGAAACTAGCTAGAGCCTTCGTTTATTCGATACCGTTTCCCCCGAAAACAGTGTAACTCGATTCGGAGGCAAAAACTAATTGTGTTCCCCAAACCAGCGTTCTTTGATCTCATCGAGTTGTCCTGCTTCGCGCATTTGTAAGATTGCATTATTCAGTGGTTCACGAAGGGTGCTTCCTTGTGGAAGTGCCAGTGCGAAGTCAAAAGAATCAAAAACACCTGGAATCAGGCGAAGGTCATTCGTTCCAGAAGTATGCAGAGCAAGCATGAGCGTATGCGATTCAGAGACAAGCGCATCACATTCTTCATTCGACACAGCAGCCATCATCTCTTCGAGGTCCGGATAGAGTTTCGGGCTACCGCCAAAATCTTCGACTGCATCAGGAACAACACCACCCTCTTGGCAGGCAACGGTCTTTCCAAAAAGGTCACGAGGACTCCGTATGGTGCCGGTTACCTGATCAACTGTCATGGTGGTAGTGAGGGTACTTGTAAGAAGTGCAACAAGGACAATGCCACCAATCATTGATGCGGTTGCAATAAATCGTCCTGTAACAGTCGATATGACTTTATTTTCACAGCCACCCGTGATGATTGTACTCACGCTCCACCACACAGCTTCCCACGCACCACGCGGGTAAGGAGCCGGGAATGATTCGGCATTATGACGTCGTTCGAAAATCCAGAGAAGGTGTCCGGTCAAGACTATCGTCCCGATCACTCCCGCAAGAATGGAGATTAATTCCCATGAAATCAAGTTATGCAGAGCTGTAAGTAGACGACTATCACGGTCACGAGGAACAGCAATTTGGAGTCCTGAATGCACAACAGGATGAGTGAAATCAACCAGCTTCTCTCGTTGTTCTGTCATCGCGAGTGGACCAAGAAGTACGTCAATGTCACCGCGTTGTGTCGCTTCAAAAAGATTTTCAATCGATGAGATTGCAACTAACTCTGATGATGCATGAATACGCTTGGATAGTTCATTCCAAAGATCGATGGAGTAGCCGCGGGGCTTGTCTCCGGTATATTCGGCTAGTCCCTTCATCGGAAAAACTCCGACTTGCAGCTGCTCGGTCGTTTCTTGTGTGGTTGGTTCTTGGGCCAGCAGGTGATTCGACTGACTGGTGGGAAAATAAGAAACCGTTAGCAAGATCAAAGCTGTGATCTTCACCATGGAACCACGAACTCGAAGATTTCTTGAAAGAACCAGAAGAATTCCACCGAGTACAATGGTGACCCCCGCCCCGGCAATGGCCTCTGGCGGTAGCGATAGAGCAGTGACATCGGTTGCCGCCGATTCGGGGAGAGATTCCTTGTCTTGAATTCCAGTCATATAGAGCAGAAGAAGCGGCATCGAGTTATTTGCAATGTGACACAGTATTGCGGGGTAGATGCTTTTCGTGAGAAGAACGATTGTTCCAAGTGCGAGGCCAAGAAGAAACGTCTGTGGCATCCGTTCAGGAAGAAGATGGAAGATCGCAAAGCAGATAGCTTGGGCAAAAACAGCAATAGCCATTCGTTGTTTGCTGGGTTTTTCACCACAAAATGCAGAGAGGACCCATCCACGAAAGAGGAGTTCTTCAAGACATGCCGGAAGTATTGCGATGAGAGCCCAGGCGAGCCACCAGGGTTGGTCAAGCATCAGAGAAAGTATCTTTTCTGAGAGCTGTTTCATTGCTGGTGACATTTCAATAATTGTGAACTCCAAGAGAACAGCGGCACCAAGAATAAAAAGGCCACCACCAGTTAGGAGGCCGCCGAGCAGTGCACTGAGTCCACCGAGAAAAGATCGCCAACTCGACCCGTACCCTGGCCAGTAAAGAGAAAAAGTTCTTTTGATGTTCACCCGTTGCCACAAGAGAAGAATGGCTAGAGGGGCAATAACAGCGAGTTGTTGAACGGGTATTGCAAAGACAATGCTGTCCGGGCTGAGACCTTGGATATACCAGAGACCAGCAAGGCCAAGAGCAAGCGCAAGACCGCCATGGATAATACCGGGTATTAGTCGAGGTGCAGGACGGCTAAAACCACTTGCGGCATCTGGCCCACGAAACAGAATGTCTTCGTCGGTAAGCATTGCTGATGTTCCACGAAGTAGTACCCAAGTCACAGTAACACTCGAGAGCATTGTCAGCAGGAGTGGCAGAATATCAGCGGTCGAGCTCTTCGTGAGGGAAGAGTCTCGGTCATTTTGGACCGATTCAGAGAGAGTTTCCTGTTCAGTCCGAGGCGGTGTTAAGGCGTTCTGTGAAACAACTATCTGGCCGGTATAAGGCACCAGAGATACAAATCGGTTCGTGCTGATGCCGGGCATGAGCGACACTCCTGCCAGCGCACTGATAAGCAAGATAACAGGAGTCAGTGTGTTCTGTGCCTCTTTCACACTTTTCGAGGCTGTTGTAACAGCAAGACTCATTGCTGATGCTACTGAGGCAAGACCAATGAATGAAAGAAGAGTAATGAGAGATCCTGTTCCAATATTTTGTAGGTAATAGTCGGTGGAACCCTCAGGAAAATATCTCAAAGAGACAAGAACCGTAAGAAGAATTGAAATGACATTGGCAGCAAGAGTAGCAATTGTGACCCCAAAAATGGCAAGATACTTGCCGAAGACAATATCTTGTGTTCGACAAGGCACGATGAGAAGCGTTTCAATTGTGCCTCGTTCTTTTTCACCTGCGATGGCATCGATGGCGGGGTAAAAAGACCCAGTCATTGTCAGTACAGAAAGAAGTACGAGGATCGCTCCTGCAACCGGAGCCATGATTCTTTGGTTGGCCACTACTGTTTCTGGATCTTTTCCCTCAAACGTCAATTTGATGGGATCAAAAAGGCTTAAGGGGACTCCGGCGACTTCCATTCGTTCTTCACGGACCTGCGTTGCGAAACTGTTAATGAGAGACTCAAACTGCATTCGAGTCTTTTCGCTTGCAGGATATTTTTCTGAAACCTGAGCAGTTAGATTGACCGTATTGAATTCCGCAAGTTCTTTTGTGAATCCTTCCGGAACGTTTATCCAAAGATCAACTTTTCCAGAATTAAGAAGTTCCTTTGCTCTTCCTGGTGGCTCGATATCGGCGAAGACATCACTTGGCCATCCAGATGGCTCATTGTCTTCTAGTGCGAGGAGAACCATCCCGAGACGAGTTGCTAAACGAGGGGCTTCCGGCCCGCTGAGGACAAGCGACAGCGGTGTTGCCAGTTCTCGTTCTTCAGTCGTTTTCAAGCCGGTTCGAACACCAAGAGAACTTGATAGAGCAACCAGTGGATATGTGATCATTGGCAAAAGAAGCGTGACGGCAACCGTTCGCCGGTCTCGCAAAAACTCCAGCAAATCACGACGGGCGAGTGATAAAGCAGCCCAGAGAGAATTGACAGCACGGTTCATGAAGAGGCCCCTCGATTAATTGCATGAAAAAATGCATTTTCAAGCTCTCCAGAATCTCCAACGAGTTCGTCACGGGTGCCTACAGCGACAATGTGTCCTGTGTTGATAATGACAAAACGATCGCACCTATGTTCGATTTCATGGAGGCGATGCGTCGATAGTAATATTGCATGGCCGCTCTCCCGAAGATGATCCAGTGTATCGAGCAGATCACGTGAACCCACAACATCGAGAGCATTTGTTGGTTCGTCTAAAACAAGTGCCGGTGGATTATGAACAAGCGCCCTGCCGAGTGAAATTCGTTGGCGCTGTCCAGAAGAAAGTCTGCCCGCAGGACGATCTATGTAATTACGTAGTGAGAGTGTTGTAATAAGCCAGTCGAGACGGTCTTTGATAGCATCTTCTTCAAGACCATGAAGCCGGCCAAAAGAAGTGAGTAATTCACGTGCCGTCAGACGATCAGGCACACCAGTTGTGGCTGACACATAGCCCAACGACTGTCGTACTCCAACGGGGTCGGCGATACTATCATGGCCGCAGACCTGCGCGCGACCAGATGTTGGCTGCAGAAGTGTTGCAATAATACGAAGTGTTGTAGTTTTTCCAGCACCATTTGCGCCGAGTAAACCAACAATTTCACCAGCAGCAACAGACATCGAGACGTTGTTCACTGCCCGGACGATTGTTCCGTCACTGCTCTTATATTCTTTTATAAGGTTTTCGATTTGGATGACAGGCCCATCCGAATCTACGGGTATTCTATCCATCAATCAATTCTCTACACTTGGTGGAAACTGTCGGCGGTTGAGAATAAACCCAGCAGTTGTAAGAAGTATAAATACAAGAATGCAAACGGCTACGATCTGGACGAGTGCCGGATAATCATCGACGAAAAGAGTCATTTCGATCGGTAGATCTTTTTGCCACTCCATCCATTCAACGAGCAGGCTGCGTAGACGTAAACTGACGGTAACTTGATTCACGACGGCGGGTAGTAAACCGGCAAAATACTCCACAAGCAATGCAACGCCGACGCTGGCAATAAGAGCCCGCTTTGGCAGGATAACGGCTGGAAGAGCAAACAAGGCGGCCCGACCAACGCAGGATAACCCAATAAGAGCTGTAAACATCACAACAAGTCCTATTGGTTGAGTTGGTTGGGCAATAAAGAGTGTCAGCATAAGCGCTACGAGAGACACACTCCCCGTCCAAAGGACGGCAGCCGCGTATGTACCTAGAAGCAGGCTCTGCCGACCACCTGGTCGTACGGTCACATGAATCCATGTTCCCCGCTCAAGCTCATCAGCAACAACCGGACACATTGTGACAAGAAGCCCAAGGACACAGAGAGCCTCAGGAATGAGTGCGTAAATCATGACAACAGTCATGTTTCGGTCGATTGGGGCCGTACGGATAACAGCGAACATGACTGCAGCAGGAAAAACAGCACCAATTAGACCCATAGCAAGGCGAGGCCTGGTCATTAACCGATTGAGCTGAAAGCCGGCGACTGCCCGAATGGCCACAAACCAATTTCCCTCAGGAGGACGGCTCTGTGCAAGATCATGAGCAGCAACTGTTTGTGGCAAATCTTTCACTGCTCAACTCCCCGGTGTAGTTTCATCAGTCGACTAAAGATGCCTTCGAGTGTTCTGTCTTCAGCAAGGACTTCATGAACAACAAGACCTTCATGAACAGCTTTGGCAACCATGTCTGCAAGACGACCGGCTTGTCTCGTGCCAATAACAAGTGTGTCTTCAGCAGGCATGCAGAGTGTTTCCACAACACCAGCAGCACACGCCATCTGAGCAAGTTTGTCGACAGATGATGTTTTGAATTTCACCTCTGTAGGTAACGCATCGACAAGATCACGGATTTCGGATGCGGAACCGTTGGCAACGAGCCGTCCTCCAAGAATTACAGCGAGATCAGCCCGTAGAGCTTCTACTTCATGGAGAAGGTGGCTTGCCACGATAAGACTTCTGGTTTGAGCCCACCTTCTCACAAGACTAACCAGGTCATGTCGGGCAACAGGATCGAGTCCATCAAATGGCTCATCGAGAACCAGGAGGTCTGGTTCGTGGGCAAATGCACCAGCTAGTTTTGCACGTTGTCGCATACCTTTGGAAAGTGTTGACAGTGGACGAGTGCATGCCTCACCAAGACCAACTTCATCGAGAGCACGAGCAGCCCTTCGGGGAGCTTCGGCTGTGTCAAACCCACTTAAACGCATCAGATAGGTGACCCATTCTTGTGGTGTCGCATTACGTTCTGTGAGGTCGGCGGCCGGACAGTATCCAATTCGGGAAAGAATTCTTCTATTTCCAAAAGGAGGCTGACCAAAAACGTTTATCGAGCCGATAGTCGGGCGGAGCTGACCAGTTATGAGTCCAAGCAGTGTCGTTTTTCCTGCACCATTCGGACCAAGAAGTCCGTGAGCTCCCTGGCCAAGTTCTGCCGAGACATCGTTGACGCCAATGACGGTGCCGTAGAGCTTTGTTACGTTCTGGAGAGAAAGCATGGTAGTTGAATGGGGGGAATCTCTGGATTAACTCGATGCAGGAGCGGTTACTCTCCAGGCAAGAATAAATAAGCTGGCAGTACTCATCACAATCAATGTTATGGTTGATGGCCACCAGGATCGTGGTCTTGTATCAATACCAAATATGGCTGCTTGGACGGCACCAAGTGCATGATATGGAGACACCCAAGCCCATCGATCAAGTGTGGCATCGATACCTGCTGCACGGGCAAACCAACGGAAGTTACGCCGAATTGGAGAAACTCTCGCTCTCGGACTACGGGAAGCCGTCTCCTCTTTCGTAGATTCTATCGAATAAATGTCACCGTCCTGTGCACTGGCAACAAGATCAGCTGTTGTGAGAGCACCATGTGCAATCCAGCATGCAACCCATGTGGCAAACCATGCAAAACTAGCAATGCGACTCTCAGTTGTGAGTGATGAATAAGCAAGTGCTAGCAAGACTGTCGGAACGGCAAGGAGGAAGCTCGCGGTGACAATTCGAATCGGTAGGTCCCATGTCTCAAATGCGACTGAAACACTTGGACTTACAAGCACGCCAGTTAGCCATAGCGCGAGTGCCGGCAGCATGGTGATAACAAGAACCAACAAAAGGAGAATCAGGAACTTGCCAAGTATGTACTCTGTGCGGCCCACAGGTCTTGTGAAATAGATCAGCCATGCTTTTGCTCTTAAATCACGTGAAATCAGCGTTGGAGCAACTAAGCCAACGACAGCCGCAAGAAGCATCGCCTGAGGCGCCCGCATGAAGGCTAATAAAAGGCGGCTCCAGACAAAGTGGCGAGTTGTTTCAACATCCACATCATCAGTATTACCACCTAGAGCCTCAGCAAGAACAGTACCCAATAGCCCAATGCCATCAAGGTTTCGACCACTTTGTGCCGCCGTGCCAAGTGAGGTCAGTCGCCCTTCATCAACGGCCTGTTCGAATGCGAAGAAACTAGCTGCAAAAATGAGCGCTGGGCTCCATGCGAAAAAGACCATTCGGCGAAGCCAACGGCTTTCCCAGGCCAACCGAATCCCAGTGAAAGCAATAACCCAGATTGTTGAAGTTGGCCCAGATCGCTTATTGTTCCAAGACCGGTAACCGACGTCCTGCAGTGGCATTAGTGTTTCCTCTGCGTGTTATTGTGTTGGTCATCGTGTTGTTCTGATCGTCGCAGTGTATCGATAAAGATCTTTTCAAGTGGTCGAGTTGCTGGTGCAAGGGAGCGAATACTCACTCCAACTTCGGCCGCTGCAGACCAGACATCACGAATGTTTTCGGGTTTTGGTGACACAAGAGAGACAATTGACTCTGTCTCGTTTGCTTCTACACGTGCAGATAGACCACGCTCGGAAAGTTTTGTAGCGAGTAGTTCCAGTGGCCCAGAGCCAGCTAGGTGGTGCTCAGGCTGCGGAGGCCTGGTAAGTGTTTCAATGGTGCCTGCGAGTTGTACACGGCCCCGAGCAAGCACAATAACGCGGTCACAGATGGCCTGCACATCAGGAAGAACATGGGTTGAAACAAATATTGTTTTTCCATGGTCTTTCGCAAGGGTGGTCAGACGCCCAAGCATTGCCCGCCGCTCAATTGGGTCGAGACCATTTGTCGGTTCATCAAGAATTACCATGTCGGGATCATGAACGATGGCCGCTGCAAAAGAGACTTTTTGTCGGGTGCCGACCGAGAGTGTCTCAACCGGCCGGTAACGCTCTTGACCGGCATCACACCAATCGAGCACTTCATGGGATCTTCGAAGTGCCTCAGTGCCCGGCAGGCCCGATAGACGGGCGGCATAGCGAACCATTTCAACGCCAGTTAAGCCTGGAATAGTGCATTCATCCTCTGGAACAACGCCAACAATCTGACGAACACGACGAGGTTGCTGATATGGGTCATTGCCAAATACACGTGCCTGACCGCTTGCAAGCCGAACAAGACCGAGAATCGATCGGACAAGCGTGCTCTTACCAGCACCATTGGGTCCAACAAGACCAGTCACCCCAGGGGTTACGTCGATTGAAACACCATCAAGTACAGTTCGTCGTCCATATCGCTTGACAATATTTGTTAGCCGAACGGGAATGGTAACGTCGGAAGTTGTCATATGGTGCTTGTCTGACTCAAAACTCTCCGAATAGAAGCAAGTTAATCGTCCATTACTTCAGTTTCTTTTGCTTTCGCAAGAGTGCTCACCTGGCCCTCGAACTTTTTTGTGAGATCCTGAACATCCTCTTTCGTGCCGTTGCAGTCATCTTCAGTCATGTCGCCACTGCTTTTCTCACCGTCAGCAGCCTTGTTTGCATCGCGTCGTACGTTTCGGATTGAGACACGGGCTTCTTCTGCAAGTTCTTTAATGCGCGCAGTCATCTTTTTACGAACATCAGTCGAAAGTGATGGAATGATAATACGTATGACTCTTCCATCACTCTGGGGATTAAGCCCTAGGTCACTTGATTGAATTGCTTTTTCGATGTCCTTAATCGTCCCTGGATCGAATGGTCGAATAACGATCTGGTTTGGTTCGGGTGCGCCGACATTTGCCAGAGATTTGATTGGAGTAGGTGATCCATAGACTTCAGCACGTAATGAATCAACGAGCCCTGGATTTGCACGACCAGTACGAATTCCGGTGAGTGAGTTCCGAAAGACATCGACTGCTTTCTCCATTCGTTCTTCTGCACCAAGAAGAATTTCATCAGCTGCCATTTTCTTTTCTCCTAACCCCAAAACAAGACGAACTGGTTCTATAAACGGCCTTTTGTCAACACAAATTGTCACCCACCTACCATCGGAGAGCAAGCTTTTGCTAACTCGAAGCCGTCTCGACGCAACTGCTTACCAGCGTGCCGCACTTTTCACCGGCAACTGCTCGCTCAATATTGCCATCCTTACGGTAATTAAATACGAGAATAGGCATGTTGTGTTCCATGCATTGTGAGATTGCGGTTGCATCCATAACTCGCAGATTCTGTTCTCGAACCTGCTGGAAAGTGAGATCGCGATACAGTACGGCATGAGGGTTTTTCTCAGGGTCATCTGAATAAACTCCATCGACCCGCGTCGCCTTCATTAAGATATCTGCTTCCAGTTCAAGTGCACGTTGAGCCGCGGCTGTGTCAGTTGTCACAAATGGACTCCCAGTACCTGCTGCCAGAATGACAATCATACCTTTGTCGAGATGATGGCGTGCTCTACGGCGAATGTACGGTTCAGCAACACCATCCATTCGAATAGCAGTCATCAAGCGAGTTTCAACACCGAGTGTTTCGATTGCATCTTGCAATGCCAAGCCATTAATCACGGTTGCTAGCATGCCCATGTAGTGAGCCGTTGCTTCCTGGACACCGCTGTTTCCCGCAGTGAAGGAAGCGCCCCGAAGAATGTTGCCACCACCAATAACAACAGCCAACTGAGTCCCACGAGCAGCCGCCTGGACGGTCTGATTCGCGATATGAAGAACTTCTTCCATCGCAATTCCACGTTCACCAGCATGAGAAAAGCTTTCTCCTGAAAGCTTTAAGAGCACTCGACGGTAAGGAGCAGATGGCATGAAATATAATTTACTATAGGCGGATGTTTAGAACCGAGGGCACGTTGAGGTAGATCAAACGTTGAGCCACTTTTTGGTTGCTCGACGCATTAATCTCCACTGCCGATTTTCCAATGCTCCATTCGTTTGACGCTTAGGCCAGCACTCTTTAAGAGTTTACCAACGCTCTGTTTGTCATCTTTTACGAAGGGCTGCTCGAGGAGTACACACTGACTGAAGAAATTGCGAAGCCGGCCCTCAATCATCTTTTGAATGATATTTTCAGGCTTGCCTTCCTGCCTTGCGGCCTCTGTCAGAATCTCACGCTCTTTATCAACAACTGCTTGATCCAAATCCTCTTTATTAATCGCCTTTGGTGAGAGTGCCACAATATGCATTGCTACGTCCTTTGCAACTTCTGCAGCTTGTGGGCCAGCCGTTTCACCAGCAATCTCAACAAGAGCTGCCTTCGAGCCATCGTGATGGGCGTATCCGCCACAGGGAGCATCAATACGGCAGATTCGAGAAAGCTCAAAAACTTCACGCATTCGATTGAACAGATCGTCCTTGATCTCCCCAAGAGTCTTATCAGGATGTGCTTGGCTTTTTTGAGACAAGAGCTCCTCTGGCGAATTGGCACCAGATCCAAGAGCAAGTGTTTTCGCTATATCATTCACAAAATCCTTGAAGTCAGGACTGCCCGCTA
>JBDOMQ010000110.1:0-13652 GCA_039831725.1 Pirellulales bacterium | reverse complement strand
CTAGGCCCTACAACAGGCTTTGAAAAGTGGGACTTGCTTGATCCAAGCAGATGGCCTGAACGACGCGACTTTGAAAGACCTATCACACCAACTACTGGTGCTGCGATCCAAGATGCTTCTGGCTGTATATCAGCGAGCAACCGTGGCTCAACAACTGCACCACTCCCTAAGCGACTAGCCAAGCGATTCAGAAGTATCTCAAACCGTGATGTATCTGATTGTGTTGATCCGCAAAAAAGACTCTGCTGCCGATAGGGCAACACACCTGCCGACATGATTTCTACTGATATATCAACGATTTCTTTCGGAAGCCGCGTCCTCCCAAATCGTAACATTACAAGATCAACGAGATGCCCTACTTGTATCGTTGGTTTGTAAAGACCAACCTCAATGACCGTTGGACCGTCATTCGCATCAAACCGTACCTGCAGACTGCTTACTCCACGATTTGTATTCACTAGCGGACGAAGACATCGACGAACCAGATTTTCAATCAATGTACGGAAATACGTGGAGTCTATATCACGACCAAGAACTGGCATTTCAAATGAATGGCTTGCTGCCAAAAGTTCACTCCCCTGCAATGGCGTGAGTGGGTCTGACACATCGCCAAGAAAACGAGACACCTGCAAAGGAACAACTGACCCAAAACGTTCCTGAAGACTTACTCTTGGCAAACGTAATAGCTGCCCAATTGAATCGACACCCACTTCAGCCAACGAACCAACAACATCGACAGGCAACTGCAGCGACTTAAGCGGCAGCGACTTAAGAGATTGCCGCTGTCGACCTGGAGGCACAAGGACCCATCGCTGCTGACGACCCAACCAATGACCATGATGCGAACCACGAGTTGTTCCTTTTTTCAAAAGAGCAGAACGGCGAGAGGCGCTCTTTGGCAATTTCTGTAAATCGTCCAATGAATGCTGGCTCTTTGCAGCAATTTGAGCAGCACAAAGAGCAGCTGCCCAGGACGCTACTGGAGTATCAGCAATAGCTGCCCGAGCATGAATCCCACGAGCCGCTAATGTCCAAACCACGGTACGAACAAGCGATGATTCACCACCAAAAAAACGAGCTGTATCCGAAATATCAACTTGCAGACTCCTTGCTGAACAGGCACCTTGTCTCCTTACCTGCCCGCGATTTGAATCAGGAATAGCCTCCGGGCCAATCGCAACGAGTGGAGAAAATCGGTGACACCAGCGACCCAGTGTCTCGAGCACACGAACATCTCCACTACTATCTTCAGGAATAACGCGTGCCACACGAGAAGCCCACTCACCATACACTGAAGCGAGTACGGCCAACGCTTCTGACAATGAGAAGCCCGGCTGAATAACTGGCTGAGATCTCTTGCGATTTGCAGGCGGCATAATCCAAGCCCAGGACACAACTGACAAAACACCACGTACATTCTGCCGACAAACAAAAATGGGAAGCTCGCGAAGACCTGGCTGCTGGAGTACTTGCCGCTGCACAGGCCAACGCGGGAGCGATATTGTCATGACGCGCAACGTATTGTCTCCTGGCATTCCAGCCGACCCACTGCCTCATGAAACCCCACGTGTTCTTTTCCACTAGTCAGATCAAGAACACACCTTACCGAGGGTTCAGACACGGCGGTTACTGTGTCCCATTGACCACCAACTTGCATCAGCGTGAAGGCACGAGAATGAATCCAATGACCTGAGACTGGTCGATGCAGCTCTGGATCACACGTCTTGCACGATGCTGCATGCTGACATCTACTTTGAAGGGCAGGGGATGGCTCCACTTGAATTCGTGCTTCTGCCCATGTTGGCTCACGACGGGCATGAGATGGTCGCACGAGCAAACCCACAGTACCACTTGACTTTGCAGCCATTTGCCATCGACGCATTCCTGTAGGTGAAACATCTTTGGGCCACCCAACTACTGCGGCAACACCTGGGCAACGTAGAAGCTGGTCAATCGACCAGAGTTCATCGGCTTCATTTGCAGGATATACAATGTAAAGTGCATGCTCTTCTCTGCCAGTTATTGCATTTCCTCTACGATGACGATTACGAACTGATGAAGAATCTTTTACTGAAGTGGCGGGTGCTGACTGTTCTAGCCAAGGCATGACGGATGGTGGATAAAAACTTCTGCCACGATCCACAAGCACTACAGGACGACACCCAGATAATTCATTCGTAGCCTGCAGATGTACAGCCACGGCCAGAGCCAACGTTGTTGCCCCAGAAACTGATGCTACGCTCTCATCGTCGGACTCAAGCCATTCCATAAGAGTGCCCAGCCGGACCCCGCTATATCTCAGAAGTCGGTCAAGTGATGGCAGACCGCTACTCACAACCGTTGGGCCAGCGCCCTCTTCAATACCTTTCGGAAATGAGGAACCTTCTGAAATCATGCGAGAAAGTTGCTGCAACTGCGCATGACTACCCATCTGATGAAGTTCAGTACACGGAGGGTGTGTGGGAATATGCTTGGTCACGATGCAAAACCGGCGAAATCGTATAATGTACTTATGTACAGTATTTGATCTTGTCGTCGCCGTCAAGACTGCAATTCGTCACACTTTTATAGAGCCGTATAATCGATGACTGTTCTCTCTCACCTGCGAGTATTTTCTATGCACACCCAGCAAACATGTCACCGAGTTCACCGCCAGACTGCACTCGCGAGATTCTCTAATCACCTCATAACCGCATGCGTCCCGCTCCTTTTCGCTCTTACCTCGACGCAGCTTTCCGCCAAAGAATTTACTGAATTCCAACAAACCGACTCGCCTGCTATTTCCAAAGCACTAGGCATCACGCCAAAACACTACCGCCAGCTTGAGCCATCGCTGTATTATCTTTCGCAACGATATTCAGACAGTTTGAGTGGGCTCTCTTCAACACAACGACACGCTCGGCTTGTCGCTCTTGCACAATTCATTAACGCGAAGAGGAATGCTGTTGCAGACGCACCAGTCATTGCACCTGGCTGTAACTTAATTGGGTTGCTTGATCCTGATCACGGCCTTGATCCCAAAGAAATTACATCTCTTGCCACGGCCTATGACTGCACTTCTACGATCTATAAAAAAACAAGTCCTTCGGAAACCCTTGAAGAAGTTGGCAATAAATTCCTTCAGTCCATTGCTGCTGCTGTTGAATCAAAAACAATACCAACAACCATAATCGTACTGGGACATGGCCTTCCAACAGAAATTCAGAGCTACCATATACCTGTTGATCGACTTGCAAAAACACTTCTCACTGCAGCAAAACACACAAACGATTCTTCTGGCGTTGACCTTGGTCATCTGACAATAATTTGTGACGACTGCTACAGCGCCGACTTCATGATTAATCTTGCCACAACAATAACTAACTCCTGCCGAACACAGTCTCTTTCTTTGAAGCAATTACCGACACTCGTCGCCGGCACAAATCGCGACTGCGTTGGTCACGCTGATGTTGGACAGAAATTCGTGCCTCACTTCTGGCGAGATGTTATTGAACTATTCTATATCCGACGGCCGCGACCAACAAAAATCACCCTGGGTGACTTTTTTGAAAAAGTTGACAACATGATGTTTGGTTATGGAAGAAGACCGATCATTCAGGGATCGCGTGTCATTGGCTACCAACTCATAAATCCGGAAATGGTCCAAGACCCTGTTGTATTTGTTCCGCTTAGTAACACTGATCTCGATGCACTGAGAAAAGCGCTTGGACTACAGAAAGAGGTCGAGTGTGATCGCTTCCTGGATATTGGTTAGAGAATAAAAAGCCCCAAGCCTTCCAATGACGAATCTGTAACGCTTGTGTCAGTCCGAAGTTCGACCAATTTTAAAGAGTCGATACATCGGCAAGTGACGGTAGGGAACTTGGAGCGTCAGCATCGCTAGGCTCGTCACATACAATCTGCCACCTGTATTTCCATGAGGAACGCCATCTGGGCCCCAACTACCCTTGAAATCACCATTTTTTTCTTGTGTGCGAATGAGATGCTCTCGCATACGATGGTTCCATAGATCAAAGTTATTCCCTTCAAGATGATGAAGGACCTGAGTAGCGTAATAATAAAAATAGATATCTCCCACATTGGAACTCTGCTCCGGCGGCTGCTTTGCCATCAAATACGCGCTACCAGCTACGAGATTTCGATCATCTTTCTTCCATCCAAGATACTGTTGGGTCAGGAGACCTGCCGCTGTCATGCTCTGTTTTTCAGTACTCTCATTACCACTTGGCTGGTAACAGTACCGAGACAATCGAGCGTCCTCTGGACCAATGCCGCACGAATCCACAAAACGTTCTGCCCGCTCAAGTGACTGGGAAAGCACGTTTATTCCTGTAAGTTGCGCGCTGCGAATTGCAAGAAAAACCCAGCCGGTTGCAGAGAGATCACCCGGCTGATTTGGTGAATATCGCCATCCACCACCAGCCTGATGCTGTGCATTAAGAAGGTACTTCAATGCTAATTGAGCATGTCCACGAAGCCGTTGATCACCAGACAATCCATATGCCTCACAAAACACAATAGTCGCCAGTGCGTGTGCATACATCCCGCCATCAAGACGGCCATCATTTATGTCATTACTCCGTTGCTGACTGAGTGCAAGAAAAACTAGGCCGCGTTCAACAACTTCCTGATACTGCTGAAGTTCCTCTTGCCCATCGGGTACACGACTGTGGGCAATACCTTCACTAAGGAACGGCAGCAATGCGAGCGCAGTCGCACCAATCGGGTTGGGACTTGGTCCCTCACTTACTTCGCCATCCTCACCCGCAGCATCCTCAAGGGATCCATCAAGCGCCCAGGAGCCATCACTACGCTGGCACTTTGCTAACCAGTCAATGCCTTCGCGTATTGATTCCAACGACTGAGGAGTCGCACCGTAAAAATCAATGAGTGCCTCCTTACTTGCAAGAGTAAGACGGCCACCAATTGAGCCTTTTCTTCGTAGCGGAGCAGAGGCTGCCGGATCTGAAAAAATCTTTTTGATTGCAGTAACGTTGATAATACCGGCCGGTAATTTCTCGTCATCGTCAGCCAGCACACGTAAGATTATGTAATTCGATGTTTGTAAACCACCACCAGATGCTTCAATCAGACTTGAACGAACTTGTGGTTTAGCAGTCGAGGTTACCGAGAGAGCCACGGAGACCTCCTGACCACCTGCTGGAACCTTCTTAACTGAGGCATCAACTCCCAAGGGAAGGTTTTTTAATTCAATATCGAGTGGGCCATCGTAGTTGTGCCGCTTTACCGGCAGACGAACAACCTCGCTAGAATTACGCTTCAAATCAATGACACGAAAGGAATCTACCCGAAACGGATACCGAGAAATCTCAACTGGGATTTTCCCGACAACCTTTCGCCCATACGCATTTGTTGAAACCTCAAGATTGACAAGGCCATCAGCCGCAGCCGTATTGGCAGATACATTTATTCGTATATTGTCAGCATCCTTACCTTCAGTTGGAGATTCGACTCTGGCAGTGAGCGATGCACCCCCCCCAGAAACGGCGACCGGAACCTGCCCAGAAAAACCGTTCCGCTTCAAGGAAACTGCAACAGTTTTGCTTGCACCCGGCTGAAGCACGAACTTCTCAACTTTCCTGAACTCAGGACGGGAAACCTTGTTCACAACAACATCGAGTGAACCCGAGGCAGACATTTTTTTCAGTTCCGCTTTGACTGTAATAGACGCTTTGACAACGGTATCGCCGAGGCTTGGAGATGCCTGAAGGACGACTTTACCGACTGAAGTTCCTTCCTTTATGTCAAGTGATTCTGGAGATGACGTAACTCCGTTCGGAAGCCCTTGAAATGAGACCTTAATACTTCCCTTATTACCGTTCCGAGTCACTTGCACTTCGAGTTCGCCTTTGCCGGCTGGCTCTAACTCGACATCGTCCATTCCAACCAGCTCAATGACTTTTGGTTCTTCAACGGGTGCCGGCACCTCAACAACGCGTGGCGGCGGTGGTGGTGGCTCACTGCACCCGGCCATTCCAGCACAGATCACCATAAGGCATCGGCCAGCGAAACCCGCAAACCGTCCATCTGAAATACGACTCAATTGTTGAAGCATGACTGTTCCCTCGTGCACAAGCCGTTTCTGACACTCAGTTATTGGGCAACCAAGAGCCGCCCCCAACACCGACTTGATGACGTTATACGATAAACCAGCATTCACAGATAGCTTCGGCCATCAGATGAACAGCCCTTATGGATCACGTCTTATATTGCTCACGCTGCAGATTTGGCTTAACTCCTTCCGGAGTGACATCACTTGCGATATCAAACCACTCTTCCTTGAAGTCAACGCGAGGCTGTCCATCTGAATTCTTTAATGCCACATTGGTCACTAAAGCAATGACTGCGTCAGCAATCGCAACTTCTGGCTTACATCGAGGCTGATTCGCAGGATCTGGGTTCCGAACGCACCACGCCCAGTGCTCCATCTCTTCGGTGTAGCCGCGGGAAGGCGGGGCTTTCCCTGATGCCTCCGTTGGAACAGCAGCGACACTTCCAGCGCCACCACTTTCTGTTGTGTCAAGCACAGCCTCACCACTTTTCGATTTTGAGACTGTTACGCGAGTGTCTCGCGACGATCCCTTATAGAGCATGACATTTTGTTCTTGCTCAAGAATGAGGGTGCCCTCGGTTCCCATAACCACTTCACCGTACCCACCGAAACCGTTCCCGTTAATTGATGAATAGGTGACCACGATCTTTTTGTTTGGATTCTCTGCGTAATCTGGGGCCGGGTATTCGAACATACAATAGACGTGATCATCAACTTCACGGTCGTCAGGGAAAATGCTGCGATTCCCTACGGCTGTCACCGTGAGAGGTTTTACTTTTTTACCTTTACCGTGCATGGCCGAAATGAAAATGCCAGCGGCATCGAGTTGATGACTTCCAAGCTCTGCCATCAACCCACCACCGGTGCGATTCCAGAGCCGCCATCGAATCAGTTCCTCCAGGGGCGTCCGAGGGGACCCGTCTGGCAACTGCTTCTCGGTATAGCCAAACATCTCAGCAGCAACATCACTGTCAGCTAATTGCGCTTCTAACTGCGCAACTCGCTTGGCCCATACGTCAACTTCCGATGGCTTTGATTCCTCAAGCCTTCGTTTCCAGCTAGCCATCTTACTGAGAAGCGCCTCGTCAGTCGGCAGCGGTGGCTTCCAGCTATCTTTACCAGGCAGATTCCCACGATGCCATTGGGCACGAATCGAATGCAGATCGCCAATGAGACGAGCATCGCCAATCGTGTGCACAGCGTTGTCATACAAAACACTGTAGTGACGCTGATGACCGGTAGCCAGAATCTTGCCCGTCTCACGAGCGGTTCGCCCCATCTCTTTGCACTCATAAATCGAGTGCCCCATGAGCTTCTCCGTCAGCACGTGCTTGCCTGCCCGCATGGCCTTAATGGCCGCCTCGGCATGCAGGTGCAACGGTAACGCGATAACAACGGCTTCAATATTTTTATCGGCGAGCAACTCTTCATATGCACCGTACACCTTGACCTGCTTACGGGCTTCGTCCTCAGTCTTCCAGCCATACTTCGACATGAGACCAGGCCGCACGCGCTGAGCATTCGGACTGGATACATCACCATGAAAGGCACGAAATACGTTGTAGGGTCGAATATCTGCAATTGCTACAGCTTTGAGATAGTCAGGGTTATGTGCGCCTATCAGCACGCTCCCTTCATCACCGGTTCCAATAAAGCCAACCCGCAGAGGATCGCCAACACTTGCTCCATAGCCGAAATAGATTGATCCGAGCCCAGCTCCTGTTGCCAAACCCGCAGCAACAGTACCGGACAGAAAGTCGCGCCGCGTAACCGCAACGGCTTCGTCAAAATTTTCCTTACCCACTTTTTGCTGTTCTGGAGTTAGGTTCATCGAATATTATCTCCGCTTCACTGACTTCGTGGTAAAAACTTCTTCGTTCGAATTCTGCAACATACTATTTCTTGGAGTTGCAGCACATTTTCATTGGGCAGTACTTTTGAAGTATAGGCATCAGAAATGCGTCAATACCTGCCCATGCCCCAAGTGGTGCCGATGCCAAGACAAGAAGCCCTGCTATTTCGACCCACTGCTCATAAGTACTCTGCGCTGCTGGTAGCCAAAATGGCTGTGAAGCCACAACAGAGAGGAGAAAAAAGACGCCCCCCATTGCATTGAATTTTGTCAAAAAACCGATAACAAGACACGCACCAATGGTGGTGAGAGACCAACTCACAAACCTATCTGCTTTCCATAATCGTGTCGGCTTAACTGCGGTGTCAGCCCTTCGCCTATCCTCGGTCGACAAGAGTTCATTCCAAGCCGAGACCAATTCTCGGCCAACGGCGTCTGCTTCTTCCATCCATCCCGCTTTCTGCCCAGCAAGTTCTCGCTGTTTGGTACTAACCCGGTCTCGCATAAACGGAAGGTCTCGTGCCATTGCTGATTTCTCCGTCTCTTGAAGCCGGATGACTTCCCTGCAATAGCTCACAAGGTCTGCCTGGGCATCATCGAGCATCGCTGCAAGCTTCTTGTCAGCGGCATCAATAGCTGTTGATGACATATCTGACCAATTTTCTGGAGGCGTCCACCCAGAGGCCCTCAGGACATTTTCGCGTCGCTCCCCTAGTTTTTTCCACTGCCCAACAAGAGATGACCGCCAGCTTTCCGCTGCATTCGCAACTGTGACAGGATCAGCATCTTGGACTTTGCCCAGTGTATTCTTCCAGTCACCAGTCTCAGGAAGATCTGCTTTGAGGAAAGGAGAGAGCGGCCCAACTGCTGCTTTCCGAAAGCCCGTGCTTGACCACGAAGGATCCCTTAAGTGGCTGGAACCTTCAAGAAAAAAATGAAGACCAATCACTATTCGTAAAAATGTAAGAGCGGCTGTCACCACCACCGCTGTTCGCATACAACTCATGCTCAATGTACGTCCAAAGAAAAGATGGTTCTGGGATATAAATGTCGCCACCTGCAGTCTATGACTACCAGACGCCTAAACGGGCGAACAATTCGATATTATCCTATTTTTCAGGTATCTCGTACTTTTGCAACAACTATCTTTAGATATCCGGCCTCAATTTCTATTTTGCCGTTTCCGCGATTGATTGATATACCTCATAATACAGTACTCAGTCGCTTTTCGATCGGTCTACGAATGCACCGAGTGAACGCTTTGAAAACTCTCAGCACTCCAATCTTTCACTTTACTTAAGCCCTTAGAAACTCTACGTGCGAATCGTTCTCTGCTATCCGGTTAAATCTCGACATATCGAACAGATTCAAGCTGTTTATCCGGACGCGACTGTGGTTTCTGCTGGGCAAGAGCGAATCGCAGAAGAACTACCGAACGCTGATATTTTTTGTGGACATGCCAAAGTACCGGTGCCGTGGGAAGATACCGTGAAAGCTCAACGCTTGCGTTGGATTCAGTCATCAGCAGCTGGCCTCGATCATTGTCTTGTCTCCTGCGTCATCGATTCAGACATTGTTGTATCAAGCGCGTCGGGTGTTCTTGCCGATCAGGTTGCAGAGCATGCACTTGCTCTGGCAACGGGATGTTCCAGAAGAATCCCTTTATTCCTCCAGCAACAGCACCAGAGAGAATTTGTAAGAAGGCCAACTCGCGACCTTACCGGATCGACCGTTCTTATTGTTGGATTTGGAGGCAATGGACAGCGATTAGCAGAAGTTCTCCGCCCACTGAAAACCCGCATTATCGCCACGGATTACTTCCCGAATCGATCCGCTCCACTTGTGGACCATCTTGGTTCACCAGATGAATTACATGACCTTCTATCACAAGCTGATTTTGTTTTCCTCACGGCCCCTCTCACGGATCAGACACGAAACTTATTTGACGCGTCTACGCTTTCCGCCATGAAGCCTGGTGCGGTGCTAATTAATGTTGCTCGGGGCGGTCTTGTAGTCGAGCAGGCAGTCGTTGATGCGTTGGAATCAGGCCATCTCGACTCTGCTGGATTTGATGTCACTCCAGAAGAACCCCCAGCGGCGAAAAGCCCTCTGTGGACTGCACCGAGACTTATCATTACCCCGCACGTTGGTGGGCAATCTGAAAAAAGAATTGACCGAATGACTAATCTATTTTGTGAAAACATCATACGATATAGGAGGGGTGAGCCACTGATCAATTCTGTCGACAAAAAACTAGGCTTTCCTCCGCCAGCTTCTGAACAATCAATCTGACCTCTTCAGCCGTAGAACTTTGTAGAGACACCTCATACCAACGATCCTCTCCGATACAGCAACACCTTCCTGGCCCAAGGCCGTCACTCATGTCAACAACGATTTTCCAAGATGGTCAACCGACCTTACCTGCAGCAGGTGTCGGAGGCGGCCGTTGCCCGGACGCTCTCCTTGCTCGATACGGCCAGATTCTTGATGGCGGTCGCCTCAATTGGACTCAATACCACAACTTGGGCCGCCGTCTCGGCTCAGGGGGACAAGGCGTCGTCTTCTTGACTACACGGAAAGGGACAGATGGGTTTACGCTTCCGGTTGCCCTCAAGGTTTTTTCTCCTGAGCGATACGATTCTGAATCTGCGTACAGTACGGCGATGGAAAGAATCGCTCGCGTATCTGCACAAGTGGCCCAAATCCAGCAAGACAATCTACTCGACGTACAAAACTTTGTTGAGCAGCGTGAAATACGAATCATGGAGATGGAGTGGATTGACGGGTATGACCTCTCGCGACTCCTCGCCCCAGATCTTCTTGAAAAAACACGAAAATGCGTTTCGGCTTCCCGTTGGGAATACCTAAACAATGTCATTGTGACGCCCGGGCCACGTCAGTCTCGCCTCAAACCTGGTGTAGCGATTGCAATTGTGCGCGAATGTCTAGCAGCCTTGGCTGCGCTTCACCGAGTCAATATCCTTCACGGTGACGTAAAAAGTTCGAACATCATGGTGAAGCGGACCGGCAATGCAAAGATTATTGACATCGGCTCAGCCGTCACGCTAACAACTGCACCCTCTCACAGAACGTGTACCCCGGCCTACGCAGCACCAGAAGTACTAGAGGGCCGTGATCATTCTCCGAGGTCTGATCTAGCCAGCCTCGGCTATGTACTTGTAGAAATGCTAAGCGGACAACCTCCATTTGCCGGCCTCACTTCATTCCAAGATTTACTTGAAGCAAAACGCTCTCTGGCTCACAGACTGCCTCAAATTCTTCCAGGTGAAGTCAGTTGCAACGAACTCCTGATGAATTTCTGCAGTGGCCTTATTGCAGCAGATCCAAGCCAACGATTTCCAAGCGCTGAAGATGCCGACTTGAAACAGGAAGGTGCAGCAAGCTTTCACCGCCAACTTATTGTGGGTGGCTTAGCCAGTGAATACGAAAACGAGATTCGTGCGTGGCTTCAGGACATGACGGGTATTGTCTGATTCGTGGGCAATCCGGGAACACCTGCACCGCCTCTTATAGATGCCTACTGATCTGGTGCGAGTTGATGATACATCCTGCCGATTAATTTCATTGTGAAACGAGGTGCAAGACGCTTCAGCATCCAGAGCAATCGAGCCTGTCCACCAAGGACCACGTAATGCTGCCCCCGAAAAGTTGCAGCCAAGACACGCCGAGCCACTCGCTCGGACGTCCACGCTGTTTTCGCCATACGACGATCTGCTTCTCGACGTTCTTTGCCTTGCGTGAAATGCCACGAATCCAAAAGTCCGGATCGAAAAAAACCTGGGCATGCGACGGTAACACTTGGCTGCCTCCGAGACTCTGCAGCAAGAGCATCCGACAACGCAATAATTCCCGCCTTACTTGCAGAATAAGCGGCCATAGAAGGCGGCGCCAACAGCCCAGCAATTGAAGCAATATTCAACACCCGTGCTGGCTGTTGCTGACTTCGCATGCGCGACAGAAATGTCTCGCAACCAATGGCTGTCCCAAGGAGATTTGTTTCAAGCACTCGTTGCCACTGCTCGATTGGCAATTGCCCGACCTCACCTGTTGCACCAACACCAGCAGCGTTGACAAGGAGATCAATGGTGGGCCATTCGTTTTGAAGTTGATCAGACAGTTGACGCCAGGAGTCGACATCACGAACATCAAATGGACTTGGTAGATGCTTTCCACCACTAGAGAGAACGTCATGTTCAAGATCTGACCAGGCCTGATCACTCGTGTCTTTCGAATCGACAGTTGCAATCTCCCACCCGCGACGTGCCAATTCTTTAGTGATTGCCTTCCCGAGACCACTGACCGCACCCGTGACAACGGCTCGTCCAGCGTGGGGAATAGGCATTGTTGTAGACCACACTGAAAGAACGTCAGGAACGCCCGCAGCGTTCACTCGACAAGCGAGGGTGACCGGACTCGAACCGGCGGCCTCCAGCGTGACAGGCTGGCGCTCTAACCAACTGAGCTACACCCCCCTCGAATTCCTTCAATCAAACAATTGTAGAAATTCAGGGCGAGAAACTCTCGCAAGGAGTTCAGAATATAACAGAAAAAGGATGCCAGAAAGGGGTCTCAGCCTTTTCCGACGAAAACCTACTCGGAAGTGACGAAAGAAAAGCCAGTCAAAGAGAATCTCCGATTGGAACACAAAAGGAATGTGCACCGGTAATGCACCTGCGGCGGGGGGGATCATTCTTTGTTTTTTGGTACGTCAGAAATATGATTCGCTCCACCTTAACCCCCGAGCATGAGATCCGAAGCTTACAAAAGCCCCGATCTGTATCATTCCATGCAGGCCACGGGCACGGTAAACTGAGTAGTGGGCTCGACTACATACCCGCACAATTGTCTCTTCATTGGGGAAAGGAAGTTCCGTCCATGCCACTATTCGAAATTGAAACCGAAGCACACATCATCATCTCATGGGCAGAAGATGAAGATTCTGCATCTTCTGTCGTCGCTGAAGCCTATCCCCAAGAGAAAATTCTTCGCCTCACTCGTCGACCGCGAGACACATGGGTCATATCAAAATCTGCGTTGGGAATTGTGTCCGAAACCCACGACAATCAGCCACTCCTGCCAAGCAGTACTGCCCGCAACTGCCTCGCTCGAGCATCTGGTGACAAGTTTCATGCCATTCGTCTCTACATGAACGAAACCGGGGATGACCTTGAGCGAGCCAGAAAAGTTATCGAGTCGAATATGGTTATGGGTTGGTGACTATCGAAAGCTGAGAAGCTTTCTCCTATTGAGACCAACCACAACTAGTTTGGTATCTGGGGGCTGCCGAGCTGAGCCTCAAACGAGGCGGGCGTAATATCCTGAACGGAATTCGGCTGGCCGCCGACACCGTCAAGATCGTGCTTCGAGTCTGGCGACTGAACAATGATCGGACTTGCTGGCTGATAACTCGAAGTACCACCCGGCCTGTAACCCGGATCAGGACGCCGAGAGGTTGGAGGCACAGGCGGAGAATCCATCGGTGCCTCAAGGGACTGATGGACTTGTGGAACAGTCGATGGCGACTCTTCTGAAGGCGTAGTAACAGACACACTCTGCTGCGCATTCGGACGAACTTCGGGGAATGACGCTGGTGGTGCCTCAGCGGGAAAGTCCGACATAGCTGAGAACCGACTCCCCGTAGAAGGTACGTTGGGAGCGGTCTGGGAAAATGCAGGACTCACTGGAGCATTGACTGCCGGCGGACTA
>JBDOMQ010000276.1:0-2810 GCA_039831725.1 Pirellulales bacterium | reverse complement strand
CCCCTCGAGAGGCTGCATCGTTGGTGTAAGAACATCAAGCGGCTTGAGTGACTGATTTGGGTCTTGCTCGCCAAGAGACTTCATCACATTGCCCAAATTTCCCTTTGGAATAATGTGGTCTGACTCTCCTGGAAAAAAGCCTCGCCTAACAACTCCGATCGGCACATAGAACTGCACCATTCGAAGTGGCGATGTGGCTACAGCCCTCGCTTTCGCCACACCTTCCAGCCATGGAAGGCCAAGGGCGGTGCCACCAACACCTCGTAAAAATCTTCTCCGCGTCGTTCGCATTATGGGCTCCTAAATGCCGGACTCATCACGACACCCTCGATGATACCTTGGATTTTATACCCGTCGCCCGCTGTTGTCGCGACAATATCTTCAACGTCAACGTTATCCCAGGGCGTCAACTGACGCCCCAGTGCAAATGAAAGCAGGTGTTTTGCAAATGCCTTCACGAACATCGCATCCTCTTTGAGGATTGCTTCCTTGAACTCTGCGATAGTTGTGAATTCATGCTGACGAAAGAGCTTTCCTGAGGAATCCACTGGACGACCATTTCCATATGTCGACCGCCACTGTCCAACAGCATCATAGTTTTCAAGTGCAAATCCTAGCGGGTCGATCTGCTCATGGCATCCTCGACAGTCAGCACGTTCGCGATGGGCACCAAGCCGCTCACGCAAGGTCAATGTCTCTATTTCTATCCCAGCATGTTCCGGTAGCGGAGGCACATCGGCCGGCGGCGGTTTGGGCGGATCATTAAAAACCACTGACGCGAGCCACGCTCCTCGTGAAATTGGCTGCGATCGCTCAGGGTTCGAAAGCATGGTCATAACAGCTGCATTGGTAATGACACCACCACTTCGTTTGTCTTGAGTCGGCGTTCGTTCAAATACCAGGCGGGTTGGTCCTGTCGGTTTTGCCGCCGCAAGGTCAAGACCGAGTTCCGCATACGCCTTGTTCAATTGATGTGATCGATACGTGAAATCAGAATGCACTAACTGGGTAATAGAAAGATTCTCAAGAAGAACTGCCTCAAACAGCAACAGCGGCTCAAGCATCATGTGCATGCTGAGACGATATTTTGAAAAATAAAACTGAGGAAATAACTCTGGGTCAGGGGTTGATGAGATCATTCGATCGAGCTGAAGCCACTGCAAAGGAAAGGCATCACAAAACCTCTTCAGCTTTTTGCTTTTCAGCATTCGCTGCACTTGTTCCCGAATCACCTGTTCATCTTTGAGCAGTCCAGCTCCTGCAGCAGAAAGAAGCGTTTCATCGGGAATACTGCCCCAGAGAAAAAATGACAGGCGTGAGGCGAATGAATAAGGATCAAGTGCTTCTGCATCTTCAACCCGAGAATCAGCGTTGTAGATGTAGAGGAACCGGGGTGAAGCTATCACGGCAGCAGCTGCGGCTTTCATAGCTGCTTCGAATGTCACACCATCCGCTCGCTTAGCGGTCACGAATGACACATACCGACGCAATGTTTCCGTTTCGACGGGCCTTCGGAAAGCCGTTGTTAAAAACTTGGCCAGGCGAGCTTCTATCACATCACTCTCAGGCCCTGAATCTTTTGCTGGAGTTT
Source organism: Pirellulales bacterium (assembly GCA_039831725.1). Classification (GTDB taxonomy): domain Bacteria; phylum Planctomycetota; class Planctomycetia; order Pirellulales; family UBA1268; genus UBA1268. The sequence continues at coordinate 1,219 of JBDOMQ010000276.1, read as the reverse complement.
CAAAAAACTCATTCCAGATACCAACATTCTTTTTTGTAAAGTCTTTACTCTGCACAATCGATTGACCGAGCGAAAGAAATGACTCCATGAGTAATGGGGATAACGACAGGTGGTCTGCCTGCGTATCAAACCCATGTTCGGCTCTGAGATCTTGCGGGAACGGTGCTACGCCCGCGAGTCTCGGCTCGATGAGTTGTGACTTACCTAGTGGACGATTTCCAACAGCAACGGTATCTGGCAGCCTGCCTTTTGCTGGATCAAAGTAATCGGCGTAGACGCGTGCCACTCTCTCAGGCAGAGCAAAAACAACACATCGCAAATCAAACAGATCAGTCACCGCGTTGTGATATTGAAATCGATTCATCCGACGAAGCGATTGCTTACGCGGCGGATCAGTCTGTCGTGTTCTTTCAGAAAGTAAGCCATACAGTTTATCCACCACCCTTTGTCGGTTTTCTTTCGTTGGCTGCTCCATCTCTTCTGGTGGCATCTCATGACGTTCGATCACATGATGAACCAGTTCAATTAATTCCGGCGACTGCTCCTGCCCACTGGCGAGCAACTGAAGGTCAACATCACCTTCTCCATCAGCACCATGACAGTCAATGCAGTGCGTCTCAAGAAAAGTAGTGACCGCAGGGAGACTCTCGGCAACAGCCACTACGCGACCAGTGCAAGCGAAGCAAACCAGAACAAAAGCCACAACAAAAAGTGGACGTGCGTGAATTACCCTATTGTTCTGCATGACGGTAGCTTCCATCATAAACACACCTAAAGCGAGACCTTTATGACTTAATTATGTATGTCTGGCATGAAAATTACATGAAAAGCACCTCGATACGGCTTCTTTTAGATTTTGTAGTGCTCATTTCTTGCGATCTACGTCATAGAGAGCTAGTTTTTAATGATTCAAGCAATCCCCAAAGTTCTCATTACCCATTTATATATAGTCGACCATGAGATTCATGGTGCGGGGGGCGGTGACTAGGTTTGTCTGTAAAAAAATTACTGAAAAATCAGTCAGCTAATAAATCGAAATACCTTAAAAACTCCATGAGTCTCTAATGGCCAAAAATAGTCGTCGAAATAAAAACCGTTCCGCCAGAAAACAAGCGAGGCACGTCACGAACAAAAAGCAACTCGCTTCGCTTGAGCGGCTTGAGCCAAAGCAGATGCTCACGGCAGATTCTCTCGACTTTAAAATTACTCTGGTGGACTC
>JBDOMQ010000426.1:0-13757 GCA_039831725.1 Pirellulales bacterium | reverse complement strand
GTTGAAATTGATTTTGCACCCTGGCAGGGCCTGCTTGACTTACAGGCAAGCCTTGCAGAAATGTTAAGACAGATCGGTGAACCTTCGTCAGACTGAGTGATGTTTTAGCAATACATAATGTACTTATCCCCCCTTCGCGACGCCCATGGAAGAGCACGCTGATGGAAGCAAATACATCCAAATCATTCGCCCATCTCCACTGTCATAGCCACTACAGTTTGCTTGATGGTGCGAGTTCGATCGATCGGCTTGTTCATCGCGCGAGTGAACTGGGAATGAATTCTTTAGCGCTTACCGACCACGGAAACTTGCACGGAGCTCTTGAGTTTTATAGCAAAGCTAAAAACGTGGGCTTGAACCCAATTATTGGGTACGAGGCCTACATAGCCCCTGGAAGCCGTTTTCAAAAAGATGCAGGCAGTCAAAAAGAGGCGAGTTATCACTTAACGCTACTGGCCCAGAATCGAACTGGTTTTGCAAATCTTTTAAAACTTGCAACCAAGGCGTCTCTCGAAGGCTTTTATTTTAAGCCACGAATTGATCGTGAGATTCTCGCAGCTCATTCAGAAGGCCTGGTCTGTCTTTCCGGGTGTCTTTCGAGTGAGTTTAGTCGTGCACTTATCGGATCTTCTCGTGAGCAAAGCGAGTCACTTAATCAGGGGCGTCAAGTAGCAAGTTGGTTTCAAAAGATTTTTGGTGATCGTTATTTCATTGAGGTTCAAGACAATGGATTAGATTTGCAGCGGCAGGTCACTGCAGCTGCAATTGATCTTTCAAACGAAATGGGAATTCCACCCGTTGCTACCTGTGATTGTCACTACGTAAATCGTGAAGATGCTGAAGCTCAAGATATCCTGCTTTGTGTCAACACGGGTCGATTTCGAAATGACGCTTCACGTATGAGAATGGATACGACAGAGTTTTATCTGAAAAGTCCTTCCGAAATGTACGAAGCATTTTCAGACCAAGACAGACAGTGGGTAGATGGTGCCGTTGGGAGGAGTCAGGAAATTGCTGATTCTGTCTCTATAGAGCTCGAGCTTGGAAAGCGTCATTTCCCTGGCTTCGATCTTCCGTCAGGGAGAACAGCAGCTGATGAACTGAGCCGCCTCTGTTTAGAGGGCCTACGATCTCGTTATGCAACGGTAGCAAAGCGATGGCTCGACGAACCAGGTGGTGATCTTCATGCCGACGTTTTAGCTCGCTTGGATCGAGAGCTCGATGTTATCAACACGCTTGGATTCGCGAGCTATTTTCTGATTTGTTGGGACTTTGTTCGTCATGCCCGAGAGAGAGGTATTCCTGCTTCAGCAAGAGGGAGTGGCGTCGGTTCACTGGTTGCGTATTCGCTTTACCTTTCTCATGTATGTCCGTTGGAGTACGACTTGCTTTTTGAGCGTTTTCTAGACGTGAGTCGTCTTGAAGCACCTGATATTGATATCGACTTCTGCAAGGAAAGACGTAGTGAAGTCATTGACTATGTCAAGCAAAAGTATGGAGAAGCAAACGTTGCCCAGATAGGAACATTTGGAACTCTTGCTGCTCGAGCAGCCATTCGAGACGTTGGTCGGGCGTTAGGTATTTCTATACCTCAGGTCGACAAGATCGTTTCGCTTGTGCCTGACCAGCTCGGTATTTCACTTGCAGAGGCAACCGCTCCAGGTTCACAGTTAGCTGATGCGTGTGATGCCGACGCCCAGGTTAAGGAATTGGTGGATTTGGCTAGTCGGATTGAGGGGCTCGCCAGAAATGTTGGTACGCATGCTGCGGCAGTTGTCATTGCGGATCAGCCATTGTCGGAATATGTGCCTCTTCAAAGAGTTACTGGAAAAGAAGAGGTTATTACCCAATGGTCAATGGGGGATGTTGAGCGGGCCGGCTTGATGAAGATGGACTTTCTCGGCCTTCGCTACCTCACAATTGTGACCAAGACCCTCGAGATTATTGAGCGAACGCGGGGGGAAAAGCTTGACCCATTAGCATTTCCTTTGGATGATGCTGATACCTTTGCTCTTCTTTGTCGTGGTGAGACAAAGGGTATCTTTCAATTAGAAAGTGGTGGCATTCGCGATCTCCTTCAGCGGATGAAGCCGGACCACTTTCTGGATATTGTTGCAGTGAATGCGCTCTATCGGCCAGGGCCTCTCGAAGGTGGTATGGTTGATGATTATGTTGCAGTGAAGCACGGGCGCCAGCAGGCAGAGTACCCACATCCGGTCATGAAAGACGTTCTTGAAGAAACCCATGGTGTCATGGTCTACCAAGAGCAGGTGATGCGAATTCTTGAACGCCTTGGTGGTATTGAGTTGTCCAGCGCATACACATGCATCAAGGCAATTAGCAAGAAGAAGCATGAAACGATTGCTGCCTTTCGTGAGCAATTTATTGTAGGTGCCGAGGAGAAAGGTCTTTCGAAAACTGAAGCATCAAATCTATTTGGTCTTATTGAAAAATTTGCTGGATATGGATTCAATAAAAGCCATTCCACGGCGTATGCTTTGCTTGCCTGGCAAACGGCGTACCTCAAAACGCATTATCCGACCGAGTTCATGGCGGCCTTGCTCACGGGTGATATTCCGGGTCGAAACTTCAAAAAGAAGGATTCGGTCGTGGAGCATCTCGAGGATTGTCGGAGAATGGAGATTGCCGTTGAGCCACCAGAAGTGAATGCCTCTGAAGCCGAGTTTGCAGCTCACAACGGTGCCATTCTCTTTGGACTTTGTGCCATCAAGGGGTGCGGGAAGCAAGCGGCAGAGGCGATTGTTCATGAGCGAAATCTCCATGGTACGTATCGTGATCTTTTTGACCTTTGCGGAAGAGTCGATGGTTCTGTAGTGAATAAGACAGCCCTCGAGAACTTGACGAAGGCAGGAGCACTGGACAGTCTGCTTGGTGAACAAGAGCATCGGGGAGCGTTATTTGCCGGCATTGAGCGAGCTGTTGCTGCCGGTGCTGCCAGACTAGCTGACCGCCGCAGCGGGCAGAAGAATTTATTTGCAGCGTTTGAAGACTCCGAGCCTGAGGAGGAGCCTGCCGCTGTTCTTCCGGATGTTCCCCCGCTCACTGATCTTGAAATGCGATCCTTTGAGAAGGAAGTGTTGGGGTACTATGTGCACAGCCATCCATTGGCTGAATACAAGTCAATATTACAGACGGTCTGTACGCACGGTTCATTGGATGTTGGCAATGCTCAGCCGCGGGCTGAAGTAGTAATGGGTGGTCTTATTGGTTCACTTAAGTTGTCCAACACGAAGCAGCCAAGGCCTGGGTCAACGTTTACCCGTTACGGCATGTTTGATCTCGAAGATATGCAGGGTCTTGTTAGAAGTATCTGTTGGCCTGAAGAGTACGCTAGGCTTGGTGACTTTCTTTCACAAGATGCGGTTGTAGTTGTGTCCGGAACCGTTGATCGACGTGCGGGAAGTGAGGAAACAAATCTTATTATTAATGACGTCATTCCGATCTCGAGTATCTGGAGTCGCCCAATCAAATGTATGCATCTCAAAATATCTGAAGGAAAACATGACAGCGTAGTTCTTGATCGTCTAAAGGAATTGCTTGCCCGGCATGCAGGTGAGGCGCCAGTTCGAATGATCATTGAATTGCTTGATGGAAGTCGAGCAATGCTGGATGTAGATGGTCAGAAAGTGAAGTGGTCGGGGGAGTTGCTTAATGAAATCGAAGGCTTGCTTGGCGCGGGAGCAGTCCGTGTGCAGACGTCTCTTTCTGGTGGTCGTCAGGACAATCGCAATTCCAAGAAGAGACGAGCATTTCAATCTTCCTGAGTTTGCTGACTGATTCGCGTGGGCGTCAGAAGAAGAAAGACGCTCGTTCAGAATTTGATTTCAGCCACTATTTATGCCTATGAAGCTGATCTGCTGTAGAAATGCCGTAGTTTCTCGCCAAAAGCTCGCATTGCTCTGAGCTTTGAAGGCGACTAATCTTCGGTATGAGGGAGAGTAGATCCCCTTACTACCTGAATGCAAAAATTTGCCCCCCCTTCATTCCCTGAGAGGGACCTTTCTATGCGAACGCCTATTCGCCCATTCAAGCAGACCACGCTGTGCCTCATGCGGCTTTGCTTCACCTGCCTTTGGATTTACACAGCTGTATTGACGACCGCAGCTACGGCACAGTTTGGCGGCCAGCAGGGTGGCGGTGGCCAACAGGGTGGCGGTGGCCAGCAAGGTGGCGGTGGCGGGCTTGGTGGTGGCGGTGGCCAACAAGGTGGCGGTGGCCAACAAGGTGGCGGTAATGGTACAGGTAGTCAGGCAGGTGGGTCAGGTGTTGTTGTTGATCCACAAGGAGTTTTACGGGTTTTGTCCATGTCAGATCCCAACCTCAGTAAAATTCGCCAGCGTTCCAGTATCGAACAACTTCCGAAAAATCTTCGGCGTCCTTCCAAGTTACGCAAGGTTGCTTTGAGCCGACTCGAAACAGCCCTTGCTACGACCCTTGAATCAGAAGGTGTCCTGTCAGATGAAATAACGAACCTCGCTGGTCTTACCCAGATACGGTATGTCTTCGTTTATCCAGCAACCTCTGATAGCCCGGGTGAAGTAGTTCTTGCAGGTCCTGCAGAGCCATGGGTGGAAGACTCATTTGGGCGACCAATCGGCATTGAGTCTGAAACCCCAATTGTGCAGTTGGAAGATTTAGCTGCTGCCATGCGAGTCTTTCCGCCAGGGCAGCCAGCAGATAAACTCGTTGGCTGCTCGATTGATCCGACGAAAGAAGGATTGGCCCGCATGCAGAGTTATCTGAAGCGTGTTGGGACCGTTAACCCACAAGGTACTGAGGGAGATATTGTTCGAGGTCTGCGAGAATCACTCGGACCTCAGACGGTTTCGGTTCAAGGTGTCTCACCTCATACTCATTTCGCTCAGATTTTGGTTGAAGCAGACTATCGCATGAAACTTATCGGCATTGGTTTGGAAAAGCCCCCGGTAAGAATGAGTACGTGGATAGATCTTACGTCTCCGGGAAGTGTTGCCAAAAACGCATTGCAGCGATGGTATTTTACTCCTAATTATGAGTGTCTCAAAGTGAGTGAAGATGACTTGGCACTTGAACTTGTTGGTGAAGGGGTAAAACTGATTGGGGCTGATGAAATGGTCTTGCCTGATGGTCGAAGGATGAGTGCTCAGCAGCCAAGTCGCGCAAGTAAACTTTTTACGCAAGCATTCACACTTAAGTATCCTCAGATTGCCAGACAGCACCCTGTCTATGCTCAATTGAAGACCTTAATAGATCTGGCGATTGTAGCGGCATATATGCAGGAACATGGCTTATATGAAAGTGCCAGCTGGTCCGCCGATGTGCTGCTAGATGAGTCTGTATATCCGATTGAACGCTTTGTTGCCCCACAGAAAATAGATTGTGCGGTGAATGCAGTGCGACGTGGGAGTCGGCTATTAACACCAATCGGTGGAGGCGTGGTTATCACTGCGCGAGAATCCTTTGCTCAAGGCAACTTGCAGATAGACGAGACTGGCAAGCTGCACGATGAGCACACGAGCATATCGATCCCTTCGGGTCGTTGGTGGTGGGATTAGTTCACACACGCATGCTCTCGACTAGAACTGCCAAATGACATCAAGTCCTGCGTAGAATTGCGCAAGTTGATTTCCACCTCTCCCGATGCCTTGCCCAAGCGGCTTGCCGTAAGGGCGGGGTGTTGCAGAGGCATTTGGAGAAAACCAGTCGTATCGAATCTCAGGTCGAATCACCCAGTTGTTGTTTGGGTACCAATTCAGGCCGAGTGTCAGTTCCCAAAAGGTTCCAGCAAATCCGTCTGTCCAATAACCCGGATTGTTCAATTGGCTCTCATTACGGAGTGGGGCGGAAATTATATACCCATTATTATCGCGGAAGTATTCAAGGCGAACCCCACCTTCCCATTGAGGACTGAATTCCCAGAACAAGTAATTGGCGAATGAATACCATTGAGCTGTTCCAACTTGTTGGCCAACATTTCCTGGTTTAACAGCTGCATGAAACTGCCACGCATTATCGTTCTGGAAAACGTAGATAAGCCGATCAGTCAGCCGATTGGTGTAAACCGTGCTCACGAGTGTCCGATTGCCAACGAGTGAACCGTTTCCAGGTTTTCTGTCGATTGTCGAAATTTCATTGCCACTCGTTGTCATGATTGAAAGGGTCTGTGTTTTATCGTTGCTCTCAAGATTAATCCCACCAAGAAAGCTTGATGTATCACTCGCACCAGGGTAATCAGGATTCAGAATCCTGAATGCTCCAGTTGTTGGCTGGCCATCAAAAAAGTTATTCCAGCCTGTCGTAATACCTCCAAAAATAGTTGTCTGGTCATTCGGTTGCCAAGAGCCGAGAAATCCTGTGAACGTAAAGGGTGAAAACTGCATTGAGAAAGAGTGTGAATAAAAAAAGTTACCTATTGCAGGAACTTCTTCGAACCCCAAAATGCTATAGAAGTGTCCAAACCGGAGGGTGATATCATGGTATGCAATGTCGGCATACAACTGTGGTAGAGCAAATCCATAGTCTTTTGAAAATCCCCAGGAGGCAATGTTTTCAATCCCAAGTGGTTGGAGTGGATATGCATCAAGACCCAGTGCTGTGGTGTAGAAAAAGTCTGTACCAAACAAAAGGTCTACCCGGCCACCAAGGTCCCAGCCTGATGATCCATCAGTTTCGTGTTCACCAACGAAATACAACTGATTGAGTTGGCCTTGCCAACTTCTATCTCCAAGTGTGACTGGACCATTGAACGGCGTACCCCAGTTATTCGCGCCCATGCCATACTCAATCCATCCGTAGAGATAGATATCTCTCTCAATCAAGCGAGGCATATCGAGACGCCGATCTGGCCCACTCCCATAGTCAGTTCGTTCCCAAGCCTCTCGGGTGTCCTCCGGCTGTACGTCAGATTGTGGCGGCGGTTGCGCTTCAACAGCAGGAGGTAAACGGCCTGTCAGCATGAAGAGTACGAGAAAAAGTGGTGCTCTTTTCCTCACTTTCCATGTCGTCATTGCAGCCACTCCACATAGATGGGGCGGCTCAATAAACCGCTACCCCTCTTGAAGATCGTTGTCGATGCGTGCGCGGAAACAGAACTACCGAAAAGTTCCCTACGAAATTCCTAAATCCCCTATCTTTTTTACGATATCGAATTCACTGCCGGAGTTGGTCTTTCAGTAGAAGGACGCAATTTTTTTCCGCTTTACTGTAGTTTTCGTTAGAGCAGTCTTCCAGGAGATCGTGAAGGATTTGTTGCGTCTCAGGAGGAATCTCACCGGCGGTGATGGCGTTTTCGACCACTTGTTTGACAGCAGCAACGCGTTCTTTGCTGCGGGTATTGGCTGCCGTTCTGATGCCCTGAATAAGCTTGAGCTGTTCCCTTGGAATCTGTGGGTAGGGTTTTCTACAGCCGACCAGAAAAATGAGCATGAGGGCTGCGACGGTCAGCCATAAGTAAGGCAATGGCTTCTTCGTCATTACCATGCTCCTGATGAGATCACTTCACCACCGGCCATGCTTGAGACATATCGCCAGACATCTTGATTGATAAATTCCGAAACAAAACGGACTGAGCCATCACCGTTTACAACATTGGCTCCGCCCGGATGGTCTGAATACATCTGGCACACATGACTTGCTGGACTGTTTGGAGGATGAATCACTTCATATCCATAGAGAGCTGTTTCAGCTGCTGCTGGCCCGCTGTGGACGAGAACGAGTGTTGCTGCATAGTCAGCTGCTGTTCCAATACGAGTTGCAAACTTTTGTGTTGGATGACTTGCTCCACCAGGTACAATCCCTGCCCAAGACTTTTCAGATAGGCTTGATGTGTGCTCACCAAGAAAAACAGTTGTCGACATGCCATCAGTCACACTTTTGTTACGAGTGGCAGAGTTCCTGTAAAAAGGTCCATTCGCAATTGCATCCCACGAAGAAGATGCAGGGAATATTCCCCAAGGTTCCTCATGTCCGGCATTCACAACATAGTGTGATCGCCCAAGTTCGATTCCAGTTACCAGTGGATTTCCGTTAATATCTTTGACCACGAAAGGTTCTTGGTCCCCGGCGGAAGAAGGACATAGGAAGAATTGGAATTGTTGAGCTACCAGGCTTCTGTTTGCTGGGTGGAGTACTCCTTGGCTTGGATCACTCACTCCTGCAAAACTATCTGCTATGGCCTGCTCTTCAAGATAAGGAGCTAACAGGAGTCCCCATCCAGTACCAGGGGCTGCATCGAATGTTTTCCCGTCTCGATCGGTACGTGACGTGTCCGAGAGATATCCTGCAGGAAACTGTCGACGAGCCGATTCATGGCTATGCATGGCAAGCATGAGTTGTCGCAAATTCGAGCCACACTGCATTCGTCGAGCACTTTCACGTGCCTGCTGAACCGCGGGGAGAAGAATTCCAACAAGGACACCAATGATCGCAATAACAACAAGAAGTTCGATAAGGGTGAAGCCACGATGTTTTGCGAGAAGCACACGAGGGTCGCCGCGCTCGGCTACACCGAGTCGAGAAGTCGAATGTGTATTGTTCACGGAGTAAAACCAGACGAGATCGGGCTGTTTTTGGTTAATCAAAAAAAACTTTTTGGGCATTCAAAATAACATAATTGAAGAACTTCTCAAGTGAATGAAGGGGTTTTAAAGACTGGACGTTAACGATGGCCGAGAAGCCACGCTAAAAGCCCTTTTTGGACGTGCATTCGGTTTGCCGCCTGTGTGACCACAACACTTTGCTTTCCGTCAATCACCTCGTCGGTGACCTCTTCCCCTCGACGAGCTGGAAGGCAGTGCATGAAGATAGCATTGGGACAATGTGCCATTAATTGACTATTTATCTGGTACGGCTGAAAAGCGGTTTGACGTGCCTCTCGTTCTTTCTCCTGGCCCATGCTTGCCCATACGTCCGTATAAACAGCAACCGCGTCTTGGACTGCAGAGGCTGGATCTTCGGTTTGTTCGACTCGTGCATCGGGTGCCAACGATGCCACTCGGTCCTTGAAAGATTCATCAAATTGATACTGCTTAGGGGCAGCAAGAACAAAACGCATGCCGAGCAAGGCACAGGCTATAGCAAGCGACCTGGCGACATTATTTCCATCACCTACAAAAGTGAATGTGAGCCCTTCCAGTCGGCCAATATGCCTACGAAGAGTATAGAGATCTGCGAGTGCTTGGCACGGATGGCTGAAATCACTGAGGGCATTGATGACAGGTACGCTCGATGATGCGGCTAATTGCTCAATTGTCGCGTGGGATTTAGCACGGCAGGCAATACAGTCAACATATTCACTAAGCACTCGACTGAAATCACCAACACTTTCTCGAGAACTTGCAAACCCAGTGTCGTCTCCGAGAAAAAGCCCTGATCCCCCTAGGTGTACCATCGCAGTTTGAAAACTGACACGTGTACGTAGGCTCTGTTTTTCAAAAACAAGGGCAAGAACACGACCTGGAAAAAGTGCATCTCGAATACCAGCAGCGTACTTCGTTTCAAGATCCTGGGAAATCGCAAAGACTCCTTCAATTTCTTGTGGAGTCAAATCTTCTACAACTAAAAAATGACGCATTGAAATACCATTGATTTTGGACGGATGTTGTGCCGTTGAGCGACCGGATCGAATAGGAGTGCTGAAACCGCGTTAATCTCTGCTTGTAACGTCGAGAATAGCTTCTGCAAGTTTTTGGCATCCTTCCTCAACATCAGCCTCGCTTATCGTCATTGCTGGAAGCAACCGTATAACATTGCCTTGCGTACAATTTACAAGAAGTTGCCGTTCAAGGCATGCCTCTACCACTGCAGTACCATCAACGGACAGTTCAATACCGATCATCATTCCTTGAATTCGAATGTCGGTTATACAATCACATTTACTTTTGAGCGCATTGAGTTGACTGCGGAAAATTTCAGCTGACTTGCCTACATTACTGAGCAGGTCTTGTTTCTCAATCATTTCTATTGCGGCGATACCAGCAACAGCAGCGATTGGATTGCCACCAAAAGTTGCAGCATGCATTCCGGGGCGGAGGTGTTTTGCCAGTTCGGATGTAGTGAGCATTGCACCGCCAGCAATACCGGCACATAGACTTTTTGCCAGTGTCATCACATCAGGGATCACGTCTGTATGCTGATAACCAAACCACTTGCCGGTTCGTCCACAGCCAGATTGAACTTCATCAAAAACAAGTAATAAGTCATTCTCATCCGCAAGTTTTCGAAGCCCTCTGAGGAATTCTTGCGTTGCGGGAACAATACCACCTTCTCCGAGAATGGGTTCAATGAGAATGCCACCGGTTTGTTCGTCTATTAAACGCGCAACGGCATCAAGGTCACCGTGCGGGGCAAATTGAAAACCTGCCACCATCGGACCTAATCCTTCGTGGTATTTTGGCTGAGCCGTTGCAGAGACGCTGCCCATTGTTCGGCCATGGAAACCACCTTGAAACGTAATGATCTTGTATCGTTTTCCCTCAGACCGTAATCGGACAAGCTTGATTGCTGCTTCATTCGCTTCGGTACCTGAATTACAGAAAAATGCCTGCCCACCGAATGACCGCTCAGAGAGAAGTTTCGCCCAGGTTCCCTGAGGTTCCATGTACCAGGTATTTGGGACGTGAATCAGTTTTTCCATTTGCTTTTGGACAGCCTGCACAACTGGTCCGGGGCAATGCCCCAGTAAATTGCAGCCCCAGCCTGGAAACAAATCAAGATACGATCGGCCATCAGCATCCCAGATGCGTGACCCCTCTCCGCGTACGAGACATACATCAAATCGTCGATAATTAGGCACAACATACTGGTCAAACGTCTCTATGACTGTTTGTGTTTGCGGGCCTGGCTTTTGGGCATCTGTCGATTGCATTGCGTCGATTGTTGCCATGTGAATTCTCTAGGGATTGAGGAATGCAGTGTCTATCCTGCTGGGATCACTTGGGGATGATGGTGAGTTGCGTCCGTAACCGAATCGGCGACAAGCTCAGTTCCTACACCACTTGTAGTGTAAATCTCAAGTAGAAGTGAGTGACGAAGACGACCATCAATGATGTGAATTTTTTTGACACCATGATCGAGAGTACTCAGGCAGCCCTCAATCTTTGGAATCATGCCGCCAGCGATCGTGCCGGAACGAATAAGTTCTCGTGCTTTGGAAGCTGTTAGGGAATGAATAAGACTTTCGGGAGAGTCCATGTCTTTCAGGACCCCCGGAATGTCACTAAGAATCACAAGTTTTTCAGCACCGACAGCAGCTGCTACCGCAGTGGCGGCAGTGTCAGCATTGATGTTAAGTTTTTCACCATCATCACCCATTGCCATCGAAGGAATGACCGGCACTTGGCCGGCATATGAAAGATTATCGATCGTAAGACGATCAACTTCAGTTACCACACCAACCCGACCCAGGTCGATAGGCGCTCCTTTGTCGTCGTGTAATATGAGAGGTTCGCCAAACAATACATTCGTGGAAAGAAAATTCAGTGACATTGCACGGCCACCAAACTCCTCGATATTCGCGACTAATTCATGATTGAGCTCGGTTGCCAGAACTTTTTCTACAATTTCAAGTGTTGCGGAATCGGTGTACCGTCTGCCTTGAACAAACTTGGGGGGAATGCCGGCGGCATCCATCGCTCGAGATATTGCTTTGCCGCCACCATGTACGACAATGACTCGCATACCTAACGTGGTCATGAAAACAATATCGAGCAGTAAATGACGAAGTGCGTCAGGATGTTCCAGGATGCTGCCACCCAGCTTTATGACGGTTGTTGTGTCGCGGAATTTGCGAATCCAACCAAGTGCCTCTATTAGGGTGTCAGCCTTTTCGATGGCTTGTTTGTGAGTAAGGCTAATAAACGGATCGGCCAAGGCTGTACTCCTCTACCGACACACGTCGGTCTCGTCAAAACGACTCATTCTAGCCTTTGAAAGCTGGTACAGAAAGGTAGTTCAGCGAGTAAGAAGCGTTTTTTAAGCAAAAACTGGTAATTTAGAGGCTTTTTGAGGTGTCTTTCCCATCTTTCGATCCGTCACTCTGTGCCTCGGGATCAAGGAGGATGGATGCTGAGTTGATGCAGTACCGCAGTCCGGTAGGTGGAGGACCATCATTGAAAACGTGGCCAAGATGGGCTCCACATCGACGGCAAGTTACTTCAGTGCGTATGCCAAACCCAGGAATTCCTGCGAGTGAACTGTCTTCATGTTCGGCAATAACGTTCCCCTTGGTGTCGTCTTTTTTTGCATCTATTGGTGCATAAAAACTTGGCCATCCACACCCACTGTCAAATTTTTCGCCGGAGCGAAATAAGGGTTCGCCGCAGCAGATACAGCGATATGTGCCGGGAGTCTTTGTGTTCCAGTATTTGCCGGAAAAAGCACGTTCAGTTCCCTTCCTACGCGCAATTTCAAATTGTTCTGGCGTCAGTCGCTTTCTCCATTCAACGTTTGTTTGGGGAATCTCAGAATCGGGTACGCGTCCCTTAACCGCCGGATTCTTGCTCGAATTTTCGTCCATACGATCCCCTCGGTTCTGATTCGCTTGCGCTGCAATCGTAAGGCTGCCGCAAGTCAGTAGTAGAAATACGACTGAGGCCCTTGATGATAAGTCCATCATTAGCTGCTGCGAGTTTTTGTTAATGGTGAATAGACACTTCATTGAAAATGCTCCTTTCGGCTCATTAAATCGTTATGTTTCTTACGAAGTGTAGTAGCGGTCTGTTCAACTCTGCTATTCGTTCACGAGGATCTCGTAGTACTATTTCTGTGTTGTTTTTGGTTCGTACGCGTGGTCTCTCTTGCGAATGATCTCAGCAGAAATGATTTTATCTTGTGTCGGCCGAGCCTGTGGCCCTTCGGTACGTGTTATTTTTGGAAGAACGTCAAAGCCTTCAATCACACGGCCAAAAACTGTGTGCCGCCCATCAAGGTGTTCAGTTGGTCGGAACGTGAGGAAAAACTGTGAGCCGCCTGTATCTTTCCCTGCATGTGCCATTGAGAGGCTTCCCAAAAAATGCTTACGTGCATTAGGGAGTTCACATTCACACTCGATTGTGTATCCGGGGCCACTTGTTCCCGTGCCAGTTGGGTCCCCTCCCTGTGCCATAAACTGAGGGATAACACGATGGAATGGTGTTCCGTCATAAAAGTGACTTTCAACAAGACTTATGAAGTTTGCAACCGTATTTGGTGCCTCGTTTTCAAAAAGTTCTACGATGATTGTACCTTTTGTTGTTTCAATTTTTACTTGTGGTAAGTCATCGGCCTTCTCTTCTGTTGCTCGGACAGCCATTTCGGCATCAACTTTTGGACGCTCGTGCTCGATTGCTTTTTGGAGTGAGGTAATTTGATCCGCACTCATGCCAGCATCTTGGGCAGCCTTTAGAAATTTCTCTGCTAAATCTAGTTCCGAAGTTATCATTGCTGCAGTTGCACCGGTCAGAAGTATTTCTTCATTCGCTTTGCCTGCATTGTCGAGTGTTTTTACGAGCGTCAGTGTCTTTTTTGGGTCGTCTGCTTGCATTGCAGACTGAAGTACATCTCGTACAACAGCACACGCCTCGGCATTGTCCGGGTTTGCAAGGACAGCAGCTGAAGCACTTTGCTCTAGTGCGAGAGCCGCCTTGCGGGCCTTGTCTCGCGTGGCGTTAAATTTACTTTCTATAGAAATTTTGTCTGCATTAGGCTGCTGGTATTCAGCTTGAAGAGTTGTCAGTTCGCCAACAAGTTTTTTGAGCTCCTCTTGGGCTTGAATGAAATCA
>JBDOMQ010000155.1:0-2828 GCA_039831725.1 Pirellulales bacterium | reverse complement strand
GCTTTACCAATACTCACAACTCATGTCCTCACTGTCATCGATCAAGTTTTTGATTTGGGTCTTCGTGACTTCGATTTCTTCTTCGCTGTGAAAATTCGTTGCATTTCTTCGAGTGACGTAACACCGTTGAGCACCAAGTTCATTCCCTGATCTCGTGTCGGCAGATAGCCATCTTTGCTCGCTGCTTTTTTCAACGTCGCAGCATCGACTCCCTTCGCAAGTCCTTTACGAAGAGTTACGCCTGAAGCTAACTCAAATGCGCCGATCCTGCCATTGTATCCGCGACCAAAACAGATGCGACAGCCACCGTGCTCTGAGACTGTACGAATGTGAGGCACGTCTTCTGTTGACTTTCCAAATTTTTCGAGAAGCGGAAGGGGCGTCTCCTGATGATTAGCACACTTGGGACATAACTTACGAACTAACTTTTGAGAGACCGATCCAACAAGGCATTTAGCGAGATCGCCCGGCGAAATACCAAGATCAATAATCTTGGATATTGCAGCAATGCTGTCTTCAGCCGAAATACTGACGATCACCATCTTGTCTTCAATCGCTCGCTTAATCAGTTCATCCGCAAAGGCTGGGTCTCGTAAATCACGAGTAATAAATCCGCTCGGATATGAGAGCATGGCCCTCTTGATTGCCTCATTTGGGCCTTCACCTGATTCTGCATCATATTTCTGAATTTTTACGTTTTGTATTTCTTCGTGACTTTCGTTTTTCTCCTCGATGGAAACAAAGTCTCGCATCAGTCGATCTCCGGCTGTTACCGTCATGTCGAAAAGGGCAGAGAGACCATTGCCCTTTGATGCTGAAACAATAACCAGGCCATGTTTTTTATTCACTAATTCCTGAAGTAAATCAAGCATTTCTGAGGGCATGCCCAGATCATCTGCTGTCTTAAATTTCTTTGGTGGTTCTCCTAAATCAACAGCGAACTGCTCATGCCCTTTGATGACTTTAGCACTGAGGCGACATGTTCTTTTTTTACCGTCTACTGTGACTTCAAATTCGCCTACCTGTGGACGACCTCGCTTTTTTGGAGAAAGGCCGGCAAGTCTCATAAGTGCGACCAGCACCTTTTCACCGGTCACCGCATCCAGCGGTGGTGCATCAACCCAGACTTCAGGATCCTTCTTCCGTGGTTTCCTGCCACTCAGTACGTGTTCTCGAATACGTGTTGGCACCTTTGTGCCGTCAATATCATGGCGGACATGAAGTCCTCCCTGGGCTAGATCAAGCAACACAACGGGTGCACGGGCTGCAAATGCCTCAGCCAATATTCGAACTAACTCAGCAAACTCTGGATTTTCAGAGAGTTTCTCAACAAGAAGCGTGTTTTCTTCTGGCACTTCACGACAGGTAGCAATGAGCACAACGTCTGGTGGTGCTGCCTCAACTTCTCCTGTATCGTTGAGCACTCGTGAACGAACGACAACATAAAGAATAAAGGGCACCAGCCAGATCGCAGAAAGGACACCTAACGCACCATAGACACCACCGCTTTCAAGAAACGCATACTCGGTCCAATTCAGCCCAACAGATACAGCAAGTGCTACTGCTCCAAGTGCGTAGGGGACCACAACTATGCGTGTCCATTTTTTGCTGCCTATCCCATACCGAAGACTATCTTTCTTTACCCAGGTGCTTGTCAGGCCGAAAAAAATCGTTAATACGACCAGAACTCCACCGCCTATTCCGACGGTAGTCGTGTCCAACTTTTTTTCAACATCCGAAGATGGCTTTTCGTCGGGCTCCTCTCCATCGGGCTTCTCTCCATCTTTTCCTGCACCTGCTGCAGGCTTGTTTTCCTCCTGAGCCATTCCAGGTAATGTCAGTGCCGTGGAGATAAATCCGCAGAGAAAAGCAATCATTAACCAATCAATTAGCACATGCTTCAGCATGTTTTTTTCTCTGTTCATGTCAATTAATTAGCCTTTCGGGATTTATTAAAATAAGTGCGATAAAAACCGAATGGTTAACCGATTCCCTTTAACTTCATTAGCAATTCTTCACGATTTGGTGCGATATCAAGAGCTGCCTGCCGGTCAATAAGTTCTTGGTCAATAAGACTTTTAAGGCTTGATGTGAAATTCTGCATACCATCTCTCTCTGATTTTTTAATATGGTCTGCTAGCATCTGTTCCTGCTCTTCCAAAATATATTTCCGAACAAGGACATCAAAAAACATAATCTCGACGGTAGGCACCCGCGAAACACCCTCTTTGATGGACTTAAGAAGCTTTTGTGCAACTATTCCTTTCATATTGAAAGCCATGGCACTTCGGATAGCCGCATGCTCTTCCTGAGGAAAGAGGTCAAGGATTCGAGTAATCGTACTTGGGGCATTTGAAGCGTGGATAGTGCCGTAAACAAGATGACCTGTTTCAGCAGCATGGATTGCAGTCTTAAATGTATCTGTATCTCGCAACTCACCAACAAGAATGATATCTGGATCTTCTCGGACCGCATGCTTCATGCCAATCTCAAAATTTTTGACGTCGGTACCTACTTCCCGCTGATTGATCAGACACTTGTCTTCAGTAAAGACAAATTCAACAGGATCTTCGAGCGTAAGGATGTGTTTTCGATAGTTCCTATTGATATAGTTCAGCATCGAACCAATTGTGGTACTTTTTCCAGACCCAGTCACACCAGCAAGTAACACCATCCCTTGATCGAGTGTACACAGTCGCTCGATTGAATTTGGAAGATACAGCTTTTCAAAATTTGGAATGGTATTGTTAACTTTCCGAGCAACCATACCGAGTGAACCTTGCTGGTAAAGCAAATTCACTCGAAAACGCCATTTTGTATCACCAACA
>JBDOMQ010000108.1:0-2832 GCA_039831725.1 Pirellulales bacterium | reverse complement strand
AGGAATCGCACTCGCACCACACCATCTTCCTCAAGATGGCAACCTGCTCGCCGACCTGGCAGGTGAGGCAGGCTCAGCAGTCAAGTTCGTCTATGCCCAGCAGTATGGGAAGGGCTCAAAGGAGAAGCTGCCCAAGGCCGATGAACTCTTGCAACTGCCCGGTCGTGGCTCACTCGACTTCGGCCCCCTGATGCGGCAGCTTGCCGAAATGCAGTTTGCCGGGCCGGTAGAAATATTCATGCACCCTGTGCCACGAGGTGTGCCCATTCTGAACTCTATCGCTGAGATCACCACAGCAATCCGAGCAGCTCGGTCATATCTCGATAGGCTGCTGGCGTCGTGAGCCTAAGGAATTGATACTCTCGAAGGCGTCGAGCTCAATGATGGCTCCGTCAGCGCGCACTTCCCGCTCACAAGCCTGACATAAAACAGCGTGGTTCACGCTATCAGAATGTTTTTACAAAACGTAAAGACCGCAGAAACTGATTGGTGTGGAACACATAGTGTCCGCCGCGGCCACGGGACATGACGTCGGAACGATACATCGCCCTCTCCGCACATTTCTCGCTTATCCCCAAATGTATCTCTTCGATCACGCTACAAAGTCAGTCTAAGAAAAGCCGTGTGAAGCGGTGTGCCATCAGGCTCATCAGCTAGCAGCTCTTCATCTCTTAACCTCGAAGAACTGCACCGACACGGTCCTGACAGGAACGTACCATCGCTGCAACAAAAGAGTTGGCCTGTTCAGCAGATAAAGTTTCTTTAAAACTCCTGAGGCGGATTGAAACAACCACACTTTTCTTCCCCTCCCCAAGACGTTCAGTATCTCTCCAGATTTGACCAAGACGAACACTTTCCAATGCATCACATTGCGTTGATTCAATCGCCGCACAAATTGACGCCCATGAAATTGCTTCGTCCACTACAAGATTCATATCGCGATCAATTGAGGGAAAACTGCTCGGAGACAGCAGTTTTGGTTCGTACTTCGTGGTGAACTCAAGTCCATCAAGCCGGAGTTCAATACCAACCGAATCTCTATCACACCCGCACATTTTCATGATGTCTTCTGAAAACTCACCAATTACGCCAATCCGACGACTCTTCTCACCTAGAGTATGAAACAAGATCTCAGCAGAACGACCTGTACGCATTGCCTCTGATTCAAACGGGCGGTATGTAACCCCGTACTCGGCACTGGCATGCGGTTGCGACCTCTCTTCAGCCGACCATTCGTTGATCCCCAAGCGATCAAGAATTGCAGTAGCCAAACCTTTCCCCTGAAAAAAGTCGCCCCCTGTCACCAGAGTAAGCAACAAAGGCTCTTCTATTGGCGGATCACCTTCTGACGACTTACCTTCACGACGAACATAAACGTGGGCTATCTCATACAGATCACCATGAGAAGACCCTGAACTGAGACTATTTGCCCTCGCCTCTAGCAAGCTAGGAAGTAAGGTGCGGCGAAGCCTGTCTGCACCTTGAACCAAGGGCGGACAACACACCAGAGCAGGGGCGGCTCCCCAAGGACTGCTTAACTCCTCAAATCTGTCACCAACAACACTACGCGTCATTGCTTCACAAAACCCAGCTGCTACACAAGACTCGCTAACTACCCGTACCATGCGTTCACGGGGTGACCGCTGCACAGGAACAGCCGATATCGGAATATTCTCGGGAACACAGTCGTACCCTTCAATGCGAGCAACTTCCTCCACGAGATCGATCTCGCGAGTGCAGTCACGTCGCCATGTTGGAGCAAGCCAACGTGTTATATCCGACGCTGATCCCTGTTCCACAAAACCAAGCGACTGAAGGATCTCCTGTTGTCGCTGATTAGGAATTGAAACACCCAGGACCTGTTCCACGCGATGCATACGTAAATCAATAGTCGCCTGGCTTGAATTGAGGCTTCCTGCCTGAATCGCTGGGGTGGCAAGAGCACCAGCAGCAAGATCAAGAATGAGTTCCACTGCTCTGCAACTTGCCCATTCTACAGCAGCTGGGTCAGGACCACGCTCAAATCGATACGACGAAGGACTTCCCAAGACCAACGCTCGCGCAGCAGACCGTACTGGCAACGGAGCAAACTGGGCGGACTCGATTAACACATCTGTTGTTTCAAGTGAGATTTCGGTCTCAGCGCCTCCCATTACTCCTGCAATGGCCACAGGCTTCTTCGCATCTGAGATGACACACATCTCCGATGTCAGCTTGTACTCTTTGTGGTTGATTGCAACAAATGATTCACCTTCTGTCGCCCGCCGAACAATGATTTTTTCACCATTCAACTTATTTAGATCAAAGGCATGTAAAGGCTGGCCGCACTCAAGCATGACGTAATTTGTGACATCGACAACGTTATTCACGCTCGCAACACCCACGGTCTCAAGGCGACGAACAAGCCAGTCCGGACTCGGTCCTACGGTAACGCCTCGGATAAGTCGTGCCGAATAGAAGGGGCACATGTCTGTTGATTCGATCGCTACTGAGAAAGAATGGGGAGACTCTCCACCCCCGACAGAAGCCGCTGGAATCTTCAAGGGACGTTGGAACAAAACGGAAACTTCTCGTGCAACCCCTATGTGACCGAGACAATCTGGACGATTGCTTGTCACTTCGAGATCAACGGCTGTGTCATCATGAACCATCTTTGTTGACTCATGATTCAGCCCTGAAAGAAGAAGTCGCTCCGTCAGAGCATCAACCTCTGGCAGTTCAACATAATCAGCGAGCCAATCTAAGGACACAATCATGCCTGCCCCCGATCATGAAACTGCTCAAGAAACCGAATATCGTTTCGATAAAAATCACGTATATCCGCCACGCCAA
>JBDOMQ010000317.1:0-2846 GCA_039831725.1 Pirellulales bacterium | reverse complement strand
GTTGTTGGGATCAAGATGAATACTGCGGCGAGTCGATATCGCTACGCAATCCAAAAACTCCAAAGTACACTCGGGTCAGAGGATAACTACAAATGAAGAATCAAAATCCAATGCACAATCCAGAGGTTTTCAAAGACGAAGAGCACATCGGCTTTCTGATGGATCTTTACACAACACAATGTGCACCACCGCACACACTACGAAACCGTATTTTGGCAGACGTCAACAAGGTGTTGATGCACTCACTAAAAGATCGACTCGATTCATTCCTACACTACCTTCTAATCATCAGTTTCATCGGCCTGATTTTATTTTTTAACGCTATAAACTATTCACCCCCACAGCCTCGATATCTGATCTACAGCCGAGACCAGACTGGCTTGCCTCAAGCTTTTTCTTTGCCAAGAAGGACTGCTGATCTTAAAAACTCTCATTGAAGTCTTTTTACTCGAATCAAACGAGCAACTCTATCATGTCTATTCTTTCATTCTTTCTTGTTGTGTTGCTCACCTGCCTGCTGTGGACAGCAGCCTGCACCGCAGCTGCTGTTCGATTAAAGAAGCCTTTGCTGCGGCGACTGCTGCTCACTTTGGGTTTCCTTGCACCGCTGTTATCCCTCTTACCGTTTGTTGCATTCACAACCATTCTCGCATTTGTTGCTCACCTTCAGGTCAACTGGTTTCCACTAGCCATTTCCATTTTTATATCGACACTCATAGGCAGTGGTCTGATTCTCCTCCGTGGCACCCAGCCGGATGGTGGTGGATGGAAGACAGTCCCCGCTGCGAACTGGTCTCCACTCGCCTTGTTCACGCTCTTTTTGCTGACAAAAAGTGTCACAGCAGGAACGATTCTTTACCTGAATCAAACCGTTGCAGCGCAAGCTCGGGCACTCCAGAACGAAGCTGCTCGTTTGATGACCACGCATCTTCCCCCAAATCTTCCTGATCAAGAAAATGCAGCAGGGCTTTATCGGGGAGCTTCCGTAATTTTTGGAGATGATGATGCGTTTCAAGAAATTGTGCAAAAAGCCTCTAAAACTCGTATTGATTCCGTCGATCCTGAAGCAATCGCCTTCCTCACAAGACACACAGACACACTCGATCTTCTCCGTCAAGCGGCAGCACGACCGACCTGTCGATTTATTCGCGACTATTCTCGTCCGTCAGTCGACATGCTCCTTCCTGAGATCCAATTTTTTCGGGATGCTGCCGGAATTCTTTCTGTCTCAGCACGCCATCAAGTATCGATTGGTGAGATACCGGCGGCTCTCAGTGATGTGAGCTCAATTATGAAAATGAGCCTGCATGCATCGTCTGAGCCTATTCTCATTTCTGGTCTCGTGGGCCTGTCCATTGATCGCATTGCCATCGATGTCCTCATTGACATTCTTCCGTTCATCGATGCTGATGATCTTGTTCTCTTGAAGCGCAATGACATCCATAACTTTCTTTCCACTCCACCATCCCTAACAAAAAGTATTTATGGAGAAGAAGCTTTTGGCTTAACTATATTTTCAATATTTGGAACAGGTGAATTTGAACAATGGCAGGTTGCTTCATTGCTCATGGATGATTTACATGTGCCTGACTCGTTCTATCAGCAAAATATTTTTCTTGATCCAACTCTGGCTGCGTATCGCATTTTCCTCTTTCCTCAGGATCTTGCTATCTATCAACAAACGATGCACACCTACCAAAGAGTAGCCGAGAGTTCCGATTCATACGCTGCAAAACAGACTACTCTCAAACGTATCGAAGATGATTTATCGTCTGGCAGGCCAAAGGGATTCATAACGGCATTCCTAATACCAACGATCGGCAAAGCAATTGAGAATGTTGAAAAGGCGAGAATGCGACACGCAACCGCTCTGGTTGCGATTGCTGCCACAGAGTTTCGAATAGCACATGGCAGTCTTCCTGAGAAAGCAAACTCATTGGTTTCTGATTTTCTCCCATTCCTTCCAAAAGATGCTTTTCTCGATACATCGCGTATACGTTATTCAAGTAAGGATGATGGTGTGGCCATCTACTCGGTTGGGCCGAATGGCAAAGATGATGGGGGACCAGGTCCTCAAATGGATAACGATCAACCAAAGACCGATGATGTCGGTATTTTCCTTCGGCGAGCACCTCCCTTATAATCTGCCCAGAAAGAAGGAGCCTCTGCGATGCGTATTTTCTCAGTCAGTTATTACCGAGTTCTTTTGGCTTTGTGTGCACTCGCCATAGCTGGCAACGTCTCGACATCAGCAAAGACCATAACTGACATACCGACACACCTGCTTGGTGATTGGGACATCGTTGCGGCGAATCAGTGGGGCAAGGAGGAGCGTGGATTGATGACGCTTCGAAAAGTCCCGGTTCACGCTTGGGTTGAAATAACTCGTGAGAAGATACGAGTACTTGGTCGCGAGCCAAACTCAGAAACTGACTTCGTTGATTCGGAATATGAAGTTACTTTTTCTGGAAGCAGTACGCCTCACAAACTCAATCTTCAAGACTTAGAGGGTTATTGGGAAGTGAAGGGCATCTTTCAATCTGATTACGAGTCGGCAACAGTGACATTCGCTTGGGCCGGGCAGCCACGTCCCGAGGATTTTATTGATCCTACACCTGAGAATAAATATTATTCTTTCAAACTTCGTCGCCGGCAAAAGAGCGAATAGGTAATACTCTCGTTGATTCAACGTGCGAATTACTTTGTGTCAACAACTGCAACAGGCAGGGCGTTGCCAAAAAGCTCAAAGTCCCGGTAGGTCCAGACTACTTCTTTGTCGGGCGTCACCTCAATAATTTGAGGATTCTTCGGCCCCGCGTGACAGTTTACAAGCAACGTATTGCCGT
>JBDOMQ010000130.1:0-13970 GCA_039831725.1 Pirellulales bacterium | reverse complement strand
TGGATATTACACAGCAGCGATGGGCAAAACCTACCACTCAAGTGCCGGTGGACTCAAAACTGTTTACGCCTCCGAATGGGACATCTATCCATCTACAAGACGCGGCGAAAATGCAGGACGAATTCCAAGAAAATATGAGGGGTATCACGAACCTCTGGAACTCGATGTACAGGACGAAGACCTACCAGATTGGCACACAGTGGACTTCTGCATCGAGCAAATGACGCAAGAACGAGAGAAGCCTTTCTTTGTAGCCTGTGGTTTGATTAAGCCACATCTTCCCTGGGCAGTCCCGAGGAAATACTACGAACGGTATCCTCGCGATACTATTCAACTTCCTCCACATAAAGAGAGTGATCTCGACGACATTCCAACACCGGGTATCAAAATGGCTGGCCCTGAAAAAGATCACGCAAAGTTTCTGAAATCTGGACGATGGAAAGATGCCATTCAATCATACCTCGCGACCATTGCATACGTAGATATGAATATTGGTCGTCTTCTCGATGCCTACGACGCAAGCCCAGAACGAGACAATACTATTATTGTTCTATGGGGTGATCACGGTTGGCATCTAGGAGAAAAAGAACACTGGAGAAAGTTTAGTCTCTGGGAGGAGGCCACTCGCTCACCTTTGATCTGGGTTGTTCCAGGAGTGACAAAAGCCGGAGAAATCTGTAAACGACCTGTCGATTTCCTAAGCGTCTATCCGACACTTTGTGATCTTATTGATGTACCGCCACCTCATCACCTTGAAGGTACCAGCATTGCTGTACTTCTTGAAAAACCTGACTCTCATTGGGATGGCGTTGCACTCACTACACATGGGTACCAAAATCATGCTATTCGTGATGGCCGGTTTCGCTACATTCGTTACGCGGACCAGAGCGAGGAGCTCTATGATCATGCCACTGACCCATACGAGTTTACGAATCTTGCAAATGACCAAGCGATGATGGCGACAAAACGTCGTTTAGCGTCATTTCTACCAAAGAATGACACTGAGCCAAAAACGATGTCGAGAAAGAAAAATAAAAGAAAAAGATGATTCTTTTGACTTATTGAACTTCTTTTGCCGGGTGACCGATATTTAAAGATATACCCTTAATGATTTTCAACCTCATTGAGGACACTTTTAAAGCAGGTCACACGAATGCCTCCCCTTCCAAATATTCTGACACTTCTCAAGTTGCATCGTTCAACAAACGGATTAAACGATGAAGAACTCGAACTTATTGCTTCACGTGCAACAGTTGTCACATTCGATACCGATTCTCATCTTCACTCCACTGAAAAACCATTTACAGATCTGCTTCTCATAATTAGTGGCGCAGCTCGTATCTGGATTCCAGGGGCGGATGATCTTCCTCATACCGTACAGATGATTGGTCGCAGCAATCAATTTGGATTGCTCGCGCTGTTTCGTGATGATCAAATACCAGTAAATGTTGATACTACTCAGAATATAACGGGGCTGACTATTGAACGTCAGGATGCTATTGAATTACTCAACAAAGTACCTCGATGGCATCGAAATCTCTTGGGCGCTCTCGGGATGCGTCTTCATCAAGCATTTACACCAAAACGTATCGGTCATCGTCCCCGTCTTATAGCCATCCTCCATGCAAGTGAAGAATATCGCAGTCTCTCAAGCACACTCATTCGCCGTCTCCGATCACTCGGTGAAAACGTCACTGTTATTTCCGATAACGAAACAACACGAGGAACTGTAGAACACTCCATTAGCCTTCTTGATAGAGATGGGCAACTACGTAATCCAAATGATATTCGTTCAGAAGCATCTGCATGGATTAGTGTCGAACGATGCTTTCTTGATGTTCATCTCAACACGAACTCGGAGTATCTAGCGGAGGTTCTTCAGGACGCCGATGCTGTGTATTGTTGTTTTGATTCGAATGCTTCTCGAGAAACCGAGAACCTTCTTTCCGAACTCTCTGAATGCTACCCTACTGTCCGAAACAAGATATCACTTGTTCGAATTCTTCGGAATACACAGCAGGTCGCTGACCCGCTGAATAACCTGCATTCAATCTGCAGGGGTGACTTCAAGATTCA
Source organism: Pirellulales bacterium (assembly GCA_039831725.1). Classification (GTDB taxonomy): domain Bacteria; phylum Planctomycetota; class Planctomycetia; order Pirellulales; family UBA1268; genus UBA1268. The sequence goes on along the minus strand of JBDOMQ010000130.1, from coordinate 11,894 downwards.
TTGGGATGGATTTGGGCAATCGCGACACACTACACGTAACAGCGGTATCGAGAGAGTTGTTCGCCATCTTCGTGGCTCATGTATCGGCTTTGCACTTGGAGGTGGTGCAGCGCGGGGCATGGCTCACCTAGGCGTTCTTAGTGTGCTCGACGAAGAGGGAATACCGGTTGATTTTCTTTCTGGCACGAGTGCTGGTGCGCTTACTGGCGTGCCATATGCTGCTGGGTACGACAGTGCATGGCTTATTGAGACATTTGCCCAGGACTTGAAACCAAGCACACGGTACCAATTTCTTCCCTACGGTGATGCCTGGTATATGATCGGAAAATTCCGTCGTGGCGGTTGGGATGAAATGCTTCGCTCACATCTTTCTAATTGGACTCTTGAGCAGCTCATTATTCCATTTACGTCGGTAACCGCTGACCTTGTGACAGCAGAACAGGTACACCGTTCGCGAGGAGACGCCGCGCATGCAATCCTCGAAAGCATTAATCTACCTGGTGTTTCACCGCCTATCTGCCGAGATGGCATGGCGCTTGTCGATGGAGGAATACTTAATAATGTTCCAGCTGATGTGCTGGTAAACCAAGGGGCTACTTTCATTGTGGCTGTGGATGTCGCGGCAAAAATAGGTCATTCGTTTGCTGGAAATACCCCCACGACTCCTACTGAAGAAATGAACGTACCGAGTATGTTTCAGAGTCTGGGACGGGTACGTGCTGCCCAAGATAGAAATATTCGAAAGATGGGTGCCGAAGACGCCGACCTTACCATCGAACCAGATGTCTCGGCCTTTCAGCTGACTGATTTCCAGAATGCATCTGCGATCGCGCACCAAGGTGTTATTGCAACCCGAAAAGTTTTACCCCAGCTAAGAGCTCTTCTGAAGCAGCTTGATTCTGAGCTTTTTCCATATGCGTAGGTCTTGGGGCAGGAAGCATGGCATAAAATTCTGCTATTTCTTAAGCCGTTTGTCTCGTTCTGATATTTTTTTAAATTCTGGCTCTTCTGACTTTGGGAGCCACTGACGCAATTGATTTTTAATTGACTTATATCGTGGATCATTTGCGAGATTATGAAATTCATCGGAGTCACTTCGATGATCATAAAGTTCTTCTGCACCGTCCTCGTATGATACGAGTCGCCAAGAATGACTCCTGACAGCATGATTCCCAAAATATGAGGATGTAATTGCTGGCCTGTCTCTCACCGTTTTAGAATTCTCAAGTTGGGGAACTAGAGAAACTCCTTCGAGTTTTTTATTTTGTGGAAGACTACATAAATCAATGAGCGTTGGATAAATGTCGATCAAACTTACTGACTGTTCGCACGGTATATCCGGCGAGATACCCGGCCCAAAAATAAGAAGTGGTACCCGCGTCGACTCTTCCCATAACGTACGTTTTGCCCAATGGCTTTTTTCACCAAGGTGAAAACCATGATCACTCCACAGAACAACATACGTATTCTTAGCGTGTGGGCTTGCTCGAAGTGCATCGACTACACGACCAACACACGAATCAACGAAACTGATAGAAGCAAGATACGCTTGAGTTAATTCCCGCTGCTTACCACACTTCAGCACTTCAGCATGTGTTGGAGCAACTGCGTAACTATTAATGTTCAAGAAGTTTTTTGGTACATCATCTAGATCCCAACTGGGAATATTCGGCAACGTGAGCGACTCAATGTTATATTGCTGAAACCAGCATGGCGGAGCAAAAAGAGGTACATGGGGCCGAAAGAAACCAACTGAAAGAAAGAATGGGCCTTTGAAATCACTCTGCAGAAAGTTTGCTGCTTTCTGTGCTAATTGAAAATCAGCCATCTGCGTGTCTTCATCGGGGTACTGCCCCCAATCCCATGCTCCACTCCAACGAACAGGCCTATTCATTATATTTTTGGGACGTCGGCCCTTTTCGCGTCCCAGTGATTGATCGATAGCCTCAGAAAGCCTCCCAGTGAATCCGTGATGAAGCACTTTCCCACCGGCTAACGTGTAGTACCCATGATCTTTGAAATACCGCTGCATTGTTGGAACGTCATTCAGCGCTGGCAATTCGTCATACCTTGGGCCAATCTCATAACTACCGTGCGTTGTTGGCGCAACACCTGACATAACACTGACACGTGATGAAGAACAAACGGGTACTGCGCAATGCGCGTTACTGAAGCTCCTTCCTTGTTCTGCGAGTTCATCCATATTTGGGGTCGATACATCTGGATGTCCACCCAAGAACCCCGTCCAGTCATTCAGATCGTCAATGCTGATCATCACAACATTTGGCTGATCGTCACCATAACTCGCTTTATCACTCCAAAGTACTGCGGCAGCAGTACAGGCGACCAAGAACACGGCTGAATGTAAAGCACTTTTCGTCGTGTGAAAAATAATAATCATTGCTTGGACTTTCCATAAACTGCCCAAGCTATGCTGGGCGGACTTGTACCACTCATGCCACACTCTGCTGAAACACTTACAACCCAACCTGCAAACAAAGATCCAGTGACTTTGCAATTGTTGGCTGCTCTGCAAATGAATCACCATTTTCAACAGCATAGCTCTCTAGAGCCCCGGCAAGTGTACGTGTCACTACCTCAGTTCCTGGGCGTCCGAAAAAATTATGTAATTCATCAGAATCCTGCTGGTTATCGAAAAGCCATGGCCGATCATTTACAGAAAGCACCAACTTGTACCGTGGATCAATGACACAGATCCAACTAGCTTTTGTTCCTGCATTACGAAGAAAGGTATAGGTCGTAGGCTTGTCTGGAGCTTCGTGACGAAGTGCCCGTGACAAATCTCTTCCCTGAAAATCAACTACAGAGGAATTATTCCCAGCCAAGGCAAGCAGCGTTGGTGTGATATCTACGGTACCAACTGGTTGTTCATAGACGAAACCAGCTGGAAGGATTTTTGGAATCCTAACAAGCAGAGGCACTCTGGCTGAACCTTCGTACGGATTTCCTTTATTAAGCCGATCATGCTCATAACAAAGGTCACCATGGTCAGATGTCATCATAATTATTGTTGAATCAAGCTTGCCATTTGCTTCTAACGTTTGAAATAAACGCCCGATATTATCATCAAGGCATTTCACCATGCCAAAATATTGTCTCATCTGGTCAGCACGAAACGTTGCATGCCCTTTTTCGTTACCTAGCCACTTCGGCCCAGGAACGTCCTCAAGGCCATATGTCCGGGGCGGAAGAAATCGCAACTGATTGAACATCGTGTCGTATGGAGCACGTACGGTATTTGGGCCATGCGGATCGGGATAGCTTACGACGGCAAGAAACGGCTTATCTTCTTTTGCGTTAATAAAATCAATACAGCGATCTGTAAGAAAGTCTGTCGAAAATGTTTTCTCATCAGCGTTATCAAGATTGTAGGAGGGCTCACCTTGTTTATTTCGTGAAGCTACCTCAGCGCCGGTATTGGTCAATTCAAACTTTTTCCAATGCCCACGGTTAAACATAAATTGCTTGTCAACAAAACCGCCATCAATTTCTGGAGACCATTCGGGCTTCCCTGCACCTCCGAGATGCCATTTTCCGATAAACCCTGTTTCATATCCGGATTTATTAAGTATTGACGCAAGCGTTGGAACATCTGTTCGGAGCTTATAATTATTTGTCGGTACACCCGTATTTTGTGGATAGAGCCCCGTAATCATTGCTGCCCGACATGGTGAACAGACTGGCGCTGTAGCATACGCTCGGGTACAAATAACTCCCTCACTCGCAAGCCGATCGATGTTCGGTGTTGCAACTACTACTCCTGGCCCCCACATCTCGGCTTGCTCTTTTGATAAGTGATCTCGGTAACAACCAAGAGTTCGAAAATTATGCTCATCAGTAACAATAAGCAAAATATTGGGAGACTCTGCAGCCCGCACTTTTTGACAGCCTACAAGAAAAAGAAAAATAAACAGAACTCTCATAGCCACCCCTTTGTTAACTGAACACTTTTAGATTCATTCACTGTGTCTTTTTTGACTTAATAAAAGACACTCATTCTTCTCTTCCTGAGAATCCCATCATAATCTTTTAGATTGAAATGGGGTTGATGGGATTTTTCCCGATGCGCGCTTATATAATTCCCTACGGAGACGTTCTATTACGTCATGATTTTCTGGATCTGGATCAGCTGCTAAATTACGGAACTCCATTGGATCCGCATGATGGTCGTAGAGTTCTACACCAGCTTCCCCCTCGGCCCACTCTGTGTATCGCCAACGACGATCACGGATACTGCACCCCATAACCGGTTGTGGCAGCCGTGTATCGGCAGGACGTAAGACTTGTGTCACCGCATAGCCACCCCATGGCATCAAAGGATCAGCTAAAAGTGGACTCAAGTCCCGGCCGGGCAACCCGCTTGGTGACTGTATGCTTGCAAGAGCAGCAAGCGATGGATACACGTCAATGAACTCAACCACTCGCCGACAAATCTGCCCATTTCCGGCCTTACCTGGAGCCCGAATAATCAACGGCGCACGTGCTGCCTGCTCAAAAAGCGTACGCTTCTGCCAAATCCCGAGATGATCTCCAAGATGATATCCGTGGTCACTCCATAAAACAATAATTGTATTTTCAGTTAGTTCGAGCTGATCGAGTGCGTTAAGTAGACGACCAACCTGCGCATCAACAAATGAAACGCAAGCGTAATAAGCTTGTGTCGCTTGTATTAAAATATCTTCTTCAAGTCCGTAATGTGGAACAGGACAATTATGGGCAAAGGCTGCGACTGGTATGTCGTCGCGATCGTGCTGTGGAGCATATGGCAGCCGCAGTTTCTTGTCTGAATAAAGATCAAAATATTTCTTTGGAGCTATATACGGTGTATGTGGCCGAAAAAATCCAACCGCCAAAAAAAATGGGCAGTCCTTATTTGAAGCCATCAGCCGTATAGCTTCTGTAGCAACCATGCCGTCTGTTTGCTCTTCATCACTACCTTCTGCAACAAGCCAACTGAGTGCCGCAGAAATTTTCTTGTTCGGCTCAGCATTAAAAACCAGTCTCTCTTCAGCGGTGTCTCGTCCCTTAGGATTGACTACACGCATCCACGACGGTGGATCATCGAGGCCGTTGGTACCTATAGAAGCTGGAACATTGTAGTGAAAAATCTTGCCAACCCGAGCAACATAATATCCGGCTTGCTGAAATGCCTGAGGAAGTGTCACGACATCAGGAATTTCTTCTCGGAAGTGTCGATCGAGATCATAGACTTTTATTTGATCTGGCCGAAGACCAGTCAGTAGAGAAGCCCGGGTCGGATTACACAGTGGCAACTGATTGTATGCTCGATGAAAACAGACTCCCCGTGCCGCGAGCCGATCAATGTTTGGAGTTTCTGCAACGCAATCACCATAGCATCCGAGCGTACATGCAAGGTCATCGACAGCAATAAACAGAACATTTGGCCTTGAGCCCTGGGTCGTTTCAGCGGAAACGATTACATCCCACGTCAAAAAAAGAAGAACGGAAAGTATCCATATCAATTTCAATAGAATGCCCTCCCATGCTGGAATTTATTTCCTGACAGGAGTTCAGTCTATCAACTTCACACAGATGAATGAAACCCGCAAAGCGTTTTCAAGATATGCCGAAAACTAGAACACGTCGATAATAAATACCTGCCGCTATGAGCACATGATGCACTCCGAACCACGTTTCATTCTCCACTCGTATATCGTTTTACCGAAGTGAACTTGAAGCACTTGCTCATACTATTTATTCAAGACTTGCTAAGGCACTCTCGACAACAGCAAGACCTTCATTTAATTCTTCATCATTGATGGTTAATGGTACAAGAAAGCGTAGAACGTTACCGTGTGTACCACATGCCATGAGAATAAGACCGTGCTCATAAGCGTATTGAACTACTGCTTGAGCAGCTGCTTTATCTGGCTGCTTTGTTCTTTGATCGGAAACAAGTTCGATGGCACGCATCGGCCCGAGCCCTCGTGTTTGCCCAATACACTGAAAACGTTTGGCAAATGCTTCGAGTCTGTGACGCAACACCTCTCCTATATGGCAAGCATGTGCGAGAACTGCTGGATCTTCAAACCTGTCCAGCACTGCATGCGATGCGGCACACGCCAGTGGGTTTCCGCAGTACGTCCCTCCAACACCACCGAGCCCGACAGCATCGATGACGTCTGCCCGACCTGTCACCGCCGAGAGAGGAAGACCGTTTGCTAACCCCTTCGCCATCACAACAAGGTCAGGGGTTACATCTAACTGTTGACACGCGAGCAGGCTACCAGTCCGTCCAAAACCAGTCTGAACTTCATCAAAAATAAGTACAACACCATGTTCATCACACCACTGACGAAGCATTGCAAGAAACGGTGCGGGGGCGGGCACAAATCCACCCTCTCCAGCAACAGGCTCAATAATGACTGCAGCAACGTTTTGTTCACCAATTTGGCCACGTGCAATTTCAGCAAACGAATTGAATATCTCGCGACAGAAACATCGCTCAAGTGGGCATTCAGATACCTGTGGACAACTTCCTGGATTTCCTTCCACTCCAGGCCATCGATAAAAATCAGGATATGGAGCACGGTATACTTCGGATGGAAATGGTGCAAATCCACTTTTATAAGGATGAGCCTTTGCTGTAAGCGCCATCGCCATATACGTGCGGCCATGATACCCGTGCTCAAAAGCAATGACTGCCTGCCGGCCAGTTTTCACCCGTGCAAACTTAATCGCATTCTCAACTGCTTCGGCACCAGAGTTTGCCAGAAATGTTTTGCATGGCGCTGCTTTTGGTAAGAGTGCATTCAACCGCTCAGCTAGTCGGATATACCCTTCATAAGCAACTACATTGATGCTTGTGTGAACAAACTTTTTAGCCTGCTCCGCAACAGCTTGCATCACTGCTTCATCACGATGGCCAAGATTCGTAACACCAATACCACTCGAAAAATCTAAGAAAGAGTTCCCATCAACATCTGTAACTACAGACCCTTTAGCATGGGCAGCAATAACAGGTGTTGTATGGAACGGCCCTGGTGAGACGTGTTCATGCCTCAACTCGTTAAGTTCTCGTGAACGAGGCCCAGGTATCTCCGTTTTCAAATGAATAGATGGCATTTCCCATAACTTTCTACTACGACATCAAACCATAGGTCCGAAACCTTCTATACGAAAGATCTCGATACTTTGTTCCGTTTCTACAATGAAAATCCTTCTAAAACAGGACCTTCACACAAACCAATCGTACATCCCTGCATCGACTCGATGAACATTGGATTCTTTCTTGCTCTTGTTTAAGCATTTTACTCGTTCTTTTTTGTGATACCGCCGTTCGTATTCGTTGGCCAGAAGTAGATAAATCTCGTAAAATAGTCCCGCTCTATCATCTGGATTACGTAGACTCATACACGACGTAGTGATTTCCCACGAACGCTGCGAGCCTTGAAGATGGCAATCGCTATTTTTCCCATCGCAAGTCAGGAACGCCGACAACCTCTTTGCATACACCCACAATGAAACATTCTTTTCAAAGACTATTTTTTTCGGCACTTATGATTCTCTTCAGTTTCATGTTCAAGGCACCAATTGTTTTCTCGCAGAGCCTAACGAAACACCTCCTGAATCAGACCAGTGAGACCCTTGCTACTCAAGTAAAAATGAAGGGGGATCCCATTCGTGGTGGGATTTTATTTCACACATCAACCGCTGGTTGTGCCAAGTGTCACTCTGACGGAAAGTCCCCCTCCCCGCTGGGTCCGAAACTTACTGATATCGATCCTTCAACGGAGGACATGTATCTCATTGAATCTGTTCTTCATCCATCTCGAGCGATTCGTAAGGGATACGAAACTGTTTCTGTTCTCACGACAAACGGTCAGATAAAAACTGGGATACTCACATCACAAAATACTACAGAGATTGTTCTCCGTGAATTGACGGATCTCTTGAATCCTACGATTATTCCCCAAAGTCAAATTGATGAGATTGAGAACACTCCACTATCAGTCATGCCACAGGGCCTTGTTGAAAGTCTGCGAAATGAAGGTGAGTTTTATGACATCATGCGATATGTCTTTGAGGTTGTTCATGGTGGCCCACATCGTGCTGATGCACTGAGACCAAAGCCTGAAGACCTGATTATTCAAGATGACTCAATCGGACTCGATCACGCAGGCATTCTTCAACGCCTTGAAGCACGGGATCTGAAAGCAGGAAAACGAATCTATCTCAGCCATTGCAAAAACTGCCATGGCGAAGATGGGAATAAACCTACTTTTGCTCTTGCCCGGGCATTTGGCACTCAACCTCTGAAAAATGGCTCTGATCCCTACAGCATGTTCATGACGCTTACCAAGGGAAGTGGGCTCATGGCCTCAGTGCAATACCTTTCACCAAAAGAGCGATATCAGGTTGTTCACTACATTCGTGAAGCACTGATGAAACCGAGTAATCCGCAGTTCGAAGTCGTTGATTCTTCCTACTTGGCAGGTTTGCCGAAAGGTACCAGCCTGGGTGAACTGGCTGATTTCAACGCTCGTGACTTTGGTCCGGCTCTTGGCTCTCAAATTGGAACGCATGTAAATAATGCACTCACTATCAAGCTCGACGACACAACAACCGCAAGCTATGACCTACATCGCATGAAGCTTGTTGGGATCTGGGAAAATGGCTTTCTAGATTTAACAGGTACACACCACTATCGTCAGCGTGGTGAACAAATGCCCCAGATAGAAGGAAACTTGTTGTCGGGTCTCGATGGATGGCGATGGGCATTTGCCGGTTCTTTTGATGAGCCTGATGACATGAAACCACCTCGTGGACCACTCGATAAGCAATTTATGCGCTACGAGGGGTACTCACTGTACGACAATGATGTAATCCTGCGCTATACGATTGAAGGACGATCCGTTCTCGAATCATTACAAAACAAATCATCTGATTGTGGTCCCTGCATTGAGCATACGCTCCACATTAGCCCTGGAACGCAACCACTCGAATTATCGGTTGCCAAGTTCCAAAAGATTGGTGGTGATTCCGGAATCTATGAACTCGATGGTTCATTACAAAGGGACTTACGAGGACTCGCAAAAGACCGCTTCGCGATCATCACGCAGAATTCACCAAAAATAAAACATTTTGTTGAATCAAAACGAGCACCGGAACTTGACTTAGGCACGACCGAGAGGACGATACTCGTTCAATTCCGAACAACCAAAACAGGAACATTAGTTTCCTCTGCACCTCCAACTGGCAAGTGGGCACCGAACGGAAAAACATTATTCCTTCGAGATGATGAGTTGGTTTTCGATATCGGCTGGGTTGGTGCCCTGCGTGGAAAAGCTGACATTCGTGATGGCAAATGGCATATTGCGGCAGTCGTTGTCGGCAACGACGAAACACAGCTTTTTGTTGATGGAAAGCTTCTTGCAACGCGTCAGGAATTTCATCGCCCCCACGTGAATGGGCACGTCTTTAAAATTGGTTCAACTGCAACTAACTTTGGTGGTGATTTTGATGGTGATATTGGGTGGGTCCAAATTTATAAAGGAAGCATCTCTGACAACGAACTTGCCGACCTTACAGCCGGAAAGCACACGCATAAAAAGCAACTCTTCTTTGAATGGGATTCCGAGGAACCAACAAAGCATGATCAACCACCCAGGATATCTAACCGAGTAGTTTCACGTGTGTGTGGCGACACTGATGGTTTGGCTTGGGAGGTGCAAAAGGATGGACGGCTTGTGCTACACATCCCAGCTGGAACGAAAAGCAGGGATATTCGAATTAGTACGATTTCGTCAAAAAATACGTGTAAAAAATTGATTGGAGAACTTTCAAACACGGGCAATCAACAGGTGACAGACCTTACAACAAAGCTCTCTGGAAACGCTCGGCGATGGCCAGAGACCATTCATCTCCGTGGCCGACAAGGTGCCGATATCAATGGCTATGCACTCGACACTATCCCTATTCCGTTTAGTAATCCATGGAACGCATGGATGCGGACAAGTGCTCTCGATTTCTTTCCGGATGGACGCGCTGTTGTCACAACACACGGCGGCGATGTCTACATCGTTTCTGGTATAGATAAGTCCTTAAGCGATGTCCGATGGAATCGATTTGCAGCAGGGCTCTTTGAGCCTTTTGGAGTCAAGGTTGTAGATGAGAAAATATATGTCACATGCCGTGACGGAATCAAACGGCTCCATGACTACAACAACGATGGCGAAGCTGACTTTATTGAATCATTCTGGAATGATGATGATGTCTCATGTGTTTTCCATGGCTACAACTTTGATCTACAAACTGATGATGAGGGGAACTTCTATTTAGCCAAGGCGGGTCAGCACACAAACCATCATCGGCCGGGGACCGTCATGAAGGTGCCACCACAGGGCGGAGAGGCTGAAGTTATTGCCTGGGGTATTCGCACACCTAATGGAATGGGTCGATTAGCCGATGGCCGTTTCACTGTTTCAGACAACCAAGGACCATGGATACCTGCTGGCAAAATATCTGCCATTAAACCTGATGGTTTTTACGGGAACATGCCAATCAATTCTGAACAGGATAGTTGGTTGCGAGAAAAATATGATGGTGAATTACCAGAAGTATTTGATCAGCCATTCATCTGGATGCCCCAGGAACTTGATAGCTCATGCGGTGGTCAGGTTTGGGTCGACGACATCCGATTTGGACCACTTTCTGGAAGGCTTATCCATTCATCTTTTGGAAAGGGATGGCTTTACTACTTATCACTTCAGGATGTTGACGACGAAACACAAGCCGCGATTATTGCCTTACCACAGCAATGGGACGCCGGTGTCATGCGCCTGCGTGTGAATCCTGCTGATGGCCAGCTTTATGGCACAGGTCTGTCGGGCTGGCAGGGTCCAGCAGGTGGAAAAGATGGCTGTTTCCAACGGCTTCGTTATACCGGCAAGCCGTGCCGGATTCTCGACTCAGTTGCTGTGGTGGATGACGGGATTCACTTGCATTTCAACTTTCATATCGATCCAGAAAGTACCGACAATGTGAAAAACTGGCACGCAGAGATGTGGAACTATTTGTGGTCCCGAAAATATGGATCGGATCAGTTTTCAGTACTTCACCCGGACCAAGAAGGACATGATGAGGTCCGCATTGCAGGTGCTTCGTTAATTGACCCACAAACAATTCATTTAGACGTTCCAGACATTCGTCCCTGCGATCAATTTCTACTTGAATTTGAGACCCGTGATCAGTCCGGTGAAGCCTTTTTTGAGAAAGCCTATTTCACAATCCATGCTGTTCCCGATGAGTTTGATAATCGAAATTGATTCAGATGACTCTGCTGAGTAGTAAAATGGCTGAATTTTTATGTATGCAATATCGCATCTGGTAATCCAAAACACGCTCTTACTTTTAGTACAAAAAAACGCGTGTTGTATCAGCCAACTGGAAAGCTGGCTGGGGTGTAAACAGCATAACACCAGCGAGTGATCGTACCTCAGCAGACGCGGCACCAAGACGAGACCATTCCTGCCATGTACTCCATCGAGACGTTTCTGGATGCTTGTGTGAATCACGTTCATGTACCGGCCAGCATTCAACAACACGGTGCCAGAAGTCTTCAAGACAAGAACGCCGTACATGAATAGCATCTAGTCCATACCAAGAACCTGGCTGCTCAACAACTGAGACCTGATACTTTTTGGCAATACGAACAATATCGTCATTCACTTGACTTGACTGTTCTTTTATTTCTTCCAGCGACTGCTGACAACCAGGAACAAAAAATGTCTTTAGAAATTGAAAGCGGAATGGACCTACAGACTGGATGCTCTCAACTGGCAACTTTGTAATAACGATATCGAATTGTTTCTGGTAAAGCCGACGAATGACTTCTTCAATCCATATTGCTA
>JBDOMQ010000171.1:0-2855 GCA_039831725.1 Pirellulales bacterium | reverse complement strand
ACAGAGACACAGGAAAGATCGGTCTTTCCATTCGTGATCTTGTCGAGAGCCCATGGACTAGAGCAGATGCCAAATATTCAGTCGGATCAACAGTTCGAGGCACGGTGAGTCGAATTGCTGATTTTGGTGCCTTTGTTAAACTGGAGCCGGGCGTTGAGGGCTTGATTCATGTTTCTGAACTGGCAACTCGACGCATTCGAAGTGTGTCTGACGTTGTCCAAGAGGGCGAACAGATAGAATGCCGGGTCCTTTCCGTCGATCCGGCTGAGCAGAGGCTTTCGCTATCTCTTAAGGCTCTCAACAAGGCTGACACCGCACACGAACAGGACTCTTCAAGCGACGAGGAAGATATTCCTGCCCCTCCAGCGAAAGCGCGCAGCAAAAGCAACGTTGCATTAAAAGGTGGCATTAGCGGCCAGTCTGACGGAGCTCGCTTCGGCCTCAAATGGTAGCGATTCTTGTCGGAATGCCTTAGGCCGTTAGAACACTCTTCCCCATCCATGACACTAACGCATCAGGAACCTTTACGGATCCATCTGACTGTTGGTAATTCTCTAAAATTGCAACAATCGCCCGGCTAATTGCGACTGCTGTTCCATTTAAAGTGTGGACAAATTGTGTCCCCTTTTCGCCTGGTTTACGAAACCGAATGCCTAATCTTCGAGACTGGTAATCGGTGCAATTCGATGTGCTTGTCACTTCGCCCCACTCGCCAGCCTCACCACGGCCAGGCATCCAAGCCTCCAGGTCATACTTCCTGTAAGCCGGTCCACCAAGGTCACCAGTTGCTGTATCGACAACTCGGTATGGTATGCCTAATCCATCAAAAATCTTGCATTCGAGATTAAGCAGTTGTTGATGCATCGCATCACTCTGATCGGGTGCTGTAAAAGCAAACATTTCCACCTTTGTGAATTGGTGAACCCGATAGAGACCGCGAGTCGCTCTGCCATGAGCACCGGCTTCTGTTCGAAAACAATGGCTTATTCCACAGAGTTTCAGTGGCAGGTCATTGATATCGAATATTTTTTCGTGCATTGCACCGCCGAGTGTGATCTCGGCGGTTGCAACAAGTGACAAGTCACTATTGCTGATCGAATAAATCTGGGTCTCAGGACCCCTGGGCATAAACCCCGTGCCCTCCAATATTGAATCACGAGCAACATCCGGGGTTGTCATGACCGTAAAGCCTTCTTGCATTAACAGGTCGACTACGTACTTCTGTAATGCGAGTTCAAGAAGAACTCCATCGTTGGTAAGAAAATAAAAACCATGTCCAGCGACTCGACTGCCTGCTTCAAAATCGAAGAGCTTCAAATTTTCACCTAATTCAACATGGTCTTTAGGTGTAAATGAAAAAGCTGGGACACTCGAAATGCCACGACGAACTTCCGCCGCATCTTCTTCACCGCCATGAGGTGCATCTGGATGTGTCAGATTCGGTATGGATCGTAAAATCCTATCCGATTCTTCAAGTACTTCCGCTTGCCGTGACTGGAGCGCAGATGCCTCTTCACGAAGTCGACGACCCTCCGCCTTCAGTGACTCACGTTCATCAGGAGACACTTTCCCAATTGATTTACTAACTCGGCCAGCTTCCTGATTGAGGCTATCAATATCCAACTGCAACTGCCGACGCAGAATGTCTAACTCTGCGAATTTTGGCACATCAACAGAAGCCCCCCTGAGACGACAGTTTTCTGTAATAACATCGATATTGTCAGCAACAAAACGGCGATCGAGCACAAATTTCTCCTCTCAAAAAGTTCAGACAGTTGTCTGCTTCATGCAGACTCTATACTCAAAGACCAAGATTTTGAACCTCGACACTGTTTGTATGGCTCATACGCATAATGACTCAAGCAGCTACTACCGCCGTTCCGGACGTCCAGCCGAATCCATCTTTATGCAAAAAGAGGGCTACGAGACGGCAACCTCGATACCACGTTATCCTTTGGGATGACAATGATCATACCTATCAATATGTTGTCTCAATGCTCAAAAAACTCTTTGGTCATCCCTCGCCAACAGGAATCAAAATGGCGACAGAGGTAGATCAAAAAGGGAAAGTTGTTGTCCTTACTACAACACGGGAGCACGCTGAATTAAAACGAGACCAGATCCATGCTTTTGGTGCCGATAAGCTAATACGACGGTCAAAGGGGGCCATGTCAGCATCCATTGAGCCCGAATCATAACGTGAACATACAACTCGGAGAAGGCCCAAAAGCTATGGCCCGGATCACTTGATCCGGGCCATATTTGTTTTCACAACTTTTTAGAAAAAGTAAGGAGAAAGGGACTATAGAGGCCTAGTCCTCATATCCACATGATGGCTCGCATGGTACCTCACGCCAGACTGTCTTTGGAACACACTTCGTCACTGTGTAAGCGACCTTCTTTGGAACCATGCGACAAACATCAATAGTTTTTGTGTAGTGAACAGGCCGGGTGACACAATATGGCACTTTCTTTGAGTGCGTCTCTTTAACCGTCTTGCACACTTTGTAACACTCTTCACGACATCTCTGCTCCCGAACCATCTTGCAGACTCGGTAGGTACATGTCTTTATCCGCTGCTCCGGCACCATCTTGCAAACCTTATATGTTCGTACATGCTGTTCGGGCACCATCTTGCAGACCTTGTAACAGCAGGTTCGTACACGCTGCTCTGGCACCATCTTACAAACCTGATACGTCCGTACACGCTGCTCCGGTATCATCTTGCAAACCTTATACGTGCAGGTTCGTACACGCTGCTCTGGCACCATCTTACAAACCTGATACGTCCGTACACGCTGCTCCGGCACCATCTTGCAAACCTGATACGTGCAGGTTCGTACACGCTGCTCTGG
>JBDOMQ010000011.1:0-13971 GCA_039831725.1 Pirellulales bacterium | reverse complement strand
CGTATTCCCTCGATCCGGGCAACCAACGGCGCCACGAATACCATGGCCGCGTTCGGTGAAATTGAGACCATTGCGTACTGTGCGTCCCATTCCATCATCATCCCGCCATACAAGAAAGTCCGTACAGACTCCACCCTGCATGATGCAATCTTCAATGAGATGGCCTACCTCATTATCGACAAACGCAGAGACAACCGCTGTGCGAAGACCAAAACACTTCCTGAGCCCACGTGTAACGTTGTATTCTCCGCCACCCTCCCAGGCATGAAACTGTCTTGCAGTTCGGATACGACTCTCTCCCGGATCAAGCCGAAGCATCACCTCGCCTAAAGACACTGCGTCGAACCCACACTGCTTACTTGTTTTAAGCGGTAATGCCATTCCTTCACCTCTTTTGTTTCAGTCTACAGAAACCGTAACCAATTCCTGTTTATCAATAGGGCCAACACCAGCCTCTTGTGCAATTTCATTAAGTGCGTCAACTTCAGCTGCAGAGAAAAGTAATCCACCAGCAGATTCACTGCGACGAGCAAAGTTTGCTTCGAGTTGCCCAGGGAGCAAACATGCATCATTTCCATGCCCAAGAATATCCCCAATAACAACCTTTATATTTTCCACTTGCGATCGCCCTTTTGCGAACATCCCTGCCGACAAGGCCTCTGGATGAAGAACCTGAAAGAAGAAATTACAAGTCTGCTTCTCACCCTCTACCGGCTGTCGGCTCCGGATAGTTGGCACTGAACCACCTATAAAGGCGGCAATAATTTCATTCATTAATGCCAAACCATACCCTTTGTGCGCGCCAAATGGCACAAGCGAAACAGCAGCATTGGGGTCCGTTGTCGGGTTACCATCCTTGTCGACAGCAGCATGAGGAGGTAATTGCTTCCCTTCTCTCTGAAACTGTTGTACTCGGCCCATGGCGATAACCGATGTTGCCCAGTCAATAACAACAGGAAATCCAACTGCCTCGGTCGTTGGGAAACCCCACGAATGCGGATTGGTTCCAAGCGTCGGATGGATTCCACCAAACGGAACAACCTCGGCAAGGGACGCCGTACAGTTTGTTACGGCAATATAGCCTCTTTTAGCAGCCTCCATTACATACCCGCCACCCCACAAATAATGAAATGCATTATCAACCGATACTGTTCCGGAGCCATGCTTCTCTGCTAGTTCGATACAGCGATCAATCGCCTCCCATGCCACTGCCTGCCCAAGTTTCTTTTTCGCATCCCAGACTTCTGTGGCATCAAATCTACTCTCGAGCCGTTCAATCTCGGCACCAGGCA
The DNA here is from genome assembly GCA_039831725.1 of Pirellulales bacterium. Classification (GTDB taxonomy): domain Bacteria; phylum Planctomycetota; class Planctomycetia; order Pirellulales; family UBA1268; genus UBA1268. Next base: position 12,679 of record JBDOMQ010000011.1, on the reverse strand, counting down.
CGCAGCCGCCAACGGCGGACCCAAACAAATCATCAAGATGAATTGCTTTGATTGCATTGTGCGTCCGGATGCCGTGTGTCGTAGCAGCCGTGGCCAGCTTCGCAGCCTGTTCTGCCTCATTCGGACTAAAACCCCGATTGGAATATGCAGCGCACACAATACGCTCATGTTCTTCCACCGAAACGACAAGAAATTCTTCTGGCATTGGCTTCTCCCAGGCTCATAAACCTGGCCTTTCAAAACACGATCACTCTACAACCCGCTGCACGGCAACTTCTGGATTAACCTGTGCTAGTGGTGGCTCGCCCCTCATAGCATTTACAAGATTAGTGACTGCTGCGACTGCCTGACGCTGAACACTCTCACGCGTTCTTGAGCCAATATGCGGTGTCACAAGGCAGTTTGGCAGGTTCGTGAGTGGATGGTTTTCCGAAGGTGGCTCTTCATCAAGTACGTCTGTACCGTAGCCACGCAACGCACCCGAACTGAGTGCTTCAGCAACATCAGCCGTATGAATAATTTCTCCTCGTGCGCAATTCAAAAGAATCGCATCAGGCTTGAGAAGCTTGATGGTTTTTGCGTTGATAAGCTCACGAGTTTCTGGTGTCAGATTCGTGTGGAGGGACAAATAATCGACACGAGGGAAGAGATCAGCCATGTCCTGACATCGTTCCACACCATGCTTCGTAGCAAAGTCTTGGTCCCAGTACACGTCGTAGCCAATCGGCTGCATGCCAAACGCACGAGCCCGAACTGCTACCTCTTTTCCGATACGCCCCATACCTACAATCCCAATTGTTTTCCCAAGAATTTCACGTCCAGTTCTCCGCTCCCAGCGACCCTGTCGTGTCGAGTCAGCATGAAATAAGAGATGCTTCTCGAGGGCAAGAAGTAATAAAAAGGTGTGTTCGGCTACCGTTGTATGGTTTACACCCGGCGTAAAGAGTAACGGTATACCCAGTTCCGTGGCCGCCGCGACATCGATCTTATCAACACCGATTCCATACTTACTAAGGACCTTCAGCCTTGGACTCGCCTGCTGCAGGACTGCTCTCGTTATCGCGTCGTCGCCACAGATATACCCATCAACATCACCAACCAGAGCAAGTGTATCTGCCTCTGAAAGGGGCCCCCGTGCCGTGACAACGTCCCACCCAGTTTCAACCAACATTTCATGATGTGGACCCGGTGTGTCCTGAAATGAGGTTGTGGTTATAAGGATCCGGGGTTTCATATTGTTCACCAGAAAGGATTAAGCACTAAGAAACCAACGAGTGTAGTGAAAGAAAACATATTGTGAATACGCGCCCCTACACGGAGGGAACACCTTCATGAAAATGCTCGGCAAGTAACCTCGTGGACGTACCATCCCACCCAAACACCGAACAATCAGCATAGTCGTCTTCACCAAGGCCATTGAGCCCATGTCGTAAAAGCCAGTATTGGTTGTCTTCCGGTATTGGATAATTGCAAAACTCATGCATTCTAGTGGAGGGCACTGATGTCTTCATCCATGCCCAATAGTTGATATGAAATCGAAAATTGAGATCAGCTTCTTCTTTGCACCAATACCTGTATTCATACTCTGTAAGATAGCAGCAGTATTCGAAAACGGATTTGAATTTTGATTCTTCTGCAAGTACCTCACAAGCTCGAATGCCCACCGGCGTGGTCGTCATAACAACAGCGGGTCTGACTGCATTCCAACGAGATGCGTTACCCAGTCGTTGTTCCAGTCCGGCAAGCCAGCAACGAATTGTTACCTCGAGAAGTTTTTCCTCAGCGGCTAGTGAACATGCGGAACGTTGATTCCGCGGCGACGCCTTCTTACCCTGCGGCCGCATCTTTTTTCGCTCACCCGCCAAAAAGCAACGGAGTCGTACAAGCCACGCGTTGACATCAGACTGCGTTATCGGACTGGAACTATTCTGTTGACCATCCGCTGCGTTACCCATTTTTTCTCCATCGTTTTTTTCTTTGAGAGACTGCAGTTGGATCATCAGGCCATGAATGCTTCGGGTATCGACGCTTCAGTTCCTTTTTGACAACAGGATACGTAGTGCCCCAAAAACTCTCTAAATCAGTCGTTCGTTGCTGCGGCCGATTATTTGGTCCCAAGAGTTGCACAACAAGGTCCACGTCACCATTAACTATTGGCGGCACGTGCGTTATGCCAAACAGCTTCTGAATATGGATACTCACTTCAGGCTGTTTCCCCACTGCATACTCGATTCGGTATTTCTTTCCGTCGAGGAGCGTACAAAAAACTGGCGCTAGTCTATTTATTTCTACAACTAGCAAGGCGCCTAGATAATTACTCAAAACCATCTGCCAATTCAGTTTCCGAATATCCTCAAATGACCGCAGCCCTTCAGCTCGATCCTGTGCCAGCCGAACAAGAGTCTCGTCATCAAGAGCCATAGCCGCTAGTCGCTCCGCATGCGAGCCTTTTGTGTCCTTCAGATTCTGCTGGAGCCACCTTGCCCGCACAAGAAACTGCCCCGCCTCTGTGTTCGTCGCCGGAAGCACCTCAACCGACTTCCGCTGAGCCTCCTGAAACAACAGCTCCACTGATTGCCTTTCATTTTTAACTGCACATGGTGATTCCTCAAGAACAAGCCCATGCCAAGACAACTGCCGTCGTTCCTCAACCCGCTTTCTCGATGGGTTGAATGACAGGTCATACACAACTGAGACATGCTTCTTCCAATCACTCTCTGATGTCAGCCATTGAGGGTCAACTGCCGACGCAACCCGCACCATCACTTCACTTCCCGAATCGTCGATGTTTAACGCCAGAAAGAACTCTTCATGGCGAACAGAACTTTTCTTATCAAGCCGCACGCCCCGCCCTCCAACCATTGTCCCGCGTTCTGCCGACCCTTTCCGAAGCCGACACAGTCGATCAGGGTACGCTGTAAGAAAAACCTCACGGAACACACACGCAGGATCTGCCGCCCTCGATCCACACCGCTTGGAAACCAAATGAAAATACTGATCTGCTACCCTCATTACCGCATGAGCAGCCCCAACATGAAGCGGTGGCAATCCAGAGACCTCAACATCCATTCCCGTTGCGTGGAAGTGCTGGAGCACAACGACTTTCTCAAAAATGTCTGAACGAACACAGCCCTGGATACTATCTCGTGGCCGGCTTTCACTCTGCCCGCCAGCACGAAATGGATCGCGCTCGGTGAGCAATGCCGCAGCAACAGCCACTTCCCGAAGAACACCCCGTCTGGCACCCTCTAGCAATAGAATTCCCAACCTTGGATGAACGGGCAAACTACTGACCTCTCGTCCTAGCTCTGTCACCTGGTACGACTCAGTCCCGTCGGTGACCTTCTTTTCCAGGCACCCCAACACTTCAAGCATCCGCAGACCTCTGACCAATGAATCATCTGGAGGCTTCTCGAGCCACTGAAATGTGTCTATTTGTTGAAGAACACAAAGTGTCAACATCGCCTGCGTCAAATCAGCCCGCACAACTTCTGGAGTTTCGAACCGAGGACGCCTACCATGTGTTGCTTCGTCCCAGAGACGCCAGCATTGACCGGGGCCGGTTCTTCCTGCTCGCCCGGCACGTTGTTCGGCTGAAGCTTGAGACACCGACACCGTCTGCAACTGCGGCAGCCCAGTTGAAGCAGAAACATGGAGTTGCCTAGCTAAGCCACTGTCAAGTACTGCCGTGACTCCGGAAATAGTAACTGACGTCTCGGCAATGTTTGTGGAAAGAATCACCTTCCGACAACCATCATCCAACAGAGCCTGATCCTGTTGCTCTGCTGGCAGATCTCCAAAAAGTTTGACCAGCCGGCATCCGCCTCGCCTCGCAATCGCTTCTATTTTTTTTGCTGTCGCAAATATCTCTGCAACACCCGGCAGGAAGACAAGGATGTGCCCTTGCGTGTTACGAAGCGCCGTGGGCAAAAGAGTACACAGGAGGTCAGGAAGGTTTCGCGTAGACACCTGTCCTCCCACATGGCGTGAATATCTGATATTCACCGGAAACGAACGGTCTGTCGCTCGAATGACAGTTGCTCCCTGCAAATAATTAGCGATTTCATCTGCATCAAGTGTCGCACTCATAACCAGGATTTTGAGGTCTGGCCGTATTGTTTCCCGAAGATTCTTCAACAACCCAATAAGGAGATCCATCTCGAGGGATCGCTCATGAAATTCATCTAGAACAACGCAGGCAACGCCTGACAATGATGGGTTGGAAATACATTGCCTGAGAAGCACTCCGGTGGTCTGCACGCAGAGCGTCGTTGCCTGCGAAACCTTCGAATCAAAACGAACGCGGTATCCAACCTCATCACCGAGCCGACACCGACGGATTCGTGCAATCTGCCCAGCAATTGCCCGCGCGGCGAACCGCCGAGGCTGGACCAGAATCAGGTTTTCTCCGGACTTAAGGGTGTCATGAATGGCTGCTGGCACAAGGAGCGTTTTCCCCGACCCTGGGGGTGCTCCAACGACCACAGGGGCATATTCTGCGGCTTTGACAATATCGTCAAGTACCGAAGCAACGGGCAAATTGCTGAGAAAGTCGACAACATCTGTGCATTTGTTCATGGTGTCGCCAAATGTTTGTATTCGAAAGAGCGGACGACGACGGTGAGTTTGCTATAACTAGTGTATGAGTACTGCAACAATTAAACCGACCCCGATTGCACGCCGTGCAATTGAAGATTTTCCTGACTTTGACCTGGCCAAACTTCTTGGAACAGTTTTTGATCCAATCCAAGGGTGCCGTGTCGCGATCCTAATTGATCTCGCGGACACCAGCCAGATGCAGAATTTCGGGTTTCTCTCAAATCCCGATCTAACTATCCAGCACAAAGCCTACACAGTTTTTTATCAAGGCCTTCAGGGTGGTGTAGCTGAAAAACTTGGTGTGACAGGTGGTGAGATGTTTGCCTATCACGAAACTGGCGGCAGCAACCTTGATCTTCCTGATCAGGCAGTTGACAGCAAAGGTCAGACAATCTCTCTAAAGGATTCTGTTTACACGAAATATGACCTTATTTTGTGCATCTCGACATTCTCGGCCACAGCTCCACTCACAGCTTTTGCAAAAGAATTTGGATTCCGTGGCGCAACCCTACACGGTCTTAATGACATTATCCTCGCAACAGGGCTTGCGGTGGACTATCGAGAGGTCAGTGCAGAGGCCGAGAAACTTCGGCTCGCACTCACGAAAGCCGATTCCTTTGAAATTGATTTTGAGATGGATAACACCCAGTATCAACTCTCGATTCAGTGTGATGGACAGGAAGCTCAGAAGAGTCATGGTCTTTGCCTTGGGAAGGCTCCAGACATCGCAAACCTTCCAGCTGGCGAGGTCTACTTTGTACCCACCGGCGCATCAGGAACATTCCCAATGAAGTTCGATGATGGCTCTCGTGCCGTCATGCATGTTGAGAAGGGGAGAATTCATGAGGCGACGTTCGTGGCGGGTGACCAGTTGCTGATTGAGGCATTCAACAAAAAATTGAAATCTGATCCCGTGACTGGAGAGATTGGTGAACTCGGATTTGGCACACAGGACCTCCCTGTTTCCGGCCGTGACATTCAAGATGAAAAGGTATTGGGCACGTTACACGTTGCAACTGGCCGCAGTGATCATCTTGGTGGACACCTCACCCCAGATTTGTTTGCGGAAAAACTCCATGCAACACACGACGACATCCTGTTTTCACCATCAAAAACACCCGAGATTCGTGTCACTCAAGCTCGAATGATTCGAGGTGATACAACCGAAGTTGTCATCCAAGATTTCGAGCCGTCAAGTTACCTGAGGGATGCCCTCGCAGAATAGAAAACTCCTTTGGACGCTAGGTTGCAGGATGCTTTGCAATTCTGTGGCCGCGGCGGAACCCCGCCGGGGCAATTCCAAAAACACGTTTAAAGGTCCGTGAGAACTGGTACTGGTCTGGGTACCCAAGTCGCCGTGCGGCTTCTCGAACCAATACCTGCTCATGCGCCAGCCATTCTGCGGCAAGGCTCATACGCTGCCGTGTTAACAGCCGATACGGGCTATCTTCGCCAAAACGTACAAAAAGCCGGCATGCGTACTCCGGTGAAATTCCTGCAACCGCACATGCGGCTTCCACTGACTGCCATTCGACACACCGGTCTACCAATATCCGCCGAAATTGCTCGTAACTCTTGAATGCGCGGTCATCAATTGGCCCTTCTCGTAGTATTCGCTGATTTACCTTCGCAAGAAGAACTCCCAACAACTGGGTACAGAGAATCTCGCTATGGACTGAGGGAGGCGAGCCACACCGCAACATCAAGTCGAAGATCTCACGAACTTCATCCGGGTGACTCACCCGCATCACTGAACCAGCAGTGAGGCCCATCCTTCGCAGCCTTGAGCCCGCCTGCCTACCTACGAAATCAACGTAGTGTTTACGGAGCAACTGCCTTGGATCAGTCTCTATACGGTGTGGCATTCCCGGCCCATACGCAAACAGCGTTCCAGCGTGAATTGGCACGGCTTCTTGAGCTATACCGTCGGCAGCACTCTCCCCGAACCAGACTTTCCCCTTGCCCGCACAGACAAATTCTATGCAAAAATAGGGAAAGTCATTTCGGCTGATGACGTAATCTTTTCGGACATGCTCATATCCTCCGCATGCAACCGCAAGAGTTTGCGAGCGGTCTGGCAGCAAGTCAACAAAGTAACGCTGTGATGTCGCAACCTGTCGCGAGACAAAGGCAGGCAGTTTTTTCTCGGCAACCCGTGATCTATTTGTTTTTCTCATGAGGTCAAGAATAGCTATCCTTTAGTCAAGAATCACTATCCTCCAGTTCGGGCCGTGGCTTTAAGCTATTCCTGAGTTCGGATTCCCCCAACCCTTTACCCAACAGACTATTATGCGAACACTTCCCCGTTTCTCGTTTGGAGTCGGCGACCGCTTCGGTCATGAAGCCACAGCCCAACTCGCTGCTTTTCAACAACTTCTTCGGGAAGGCATACAGGTTGCACCAGTCTGGAATAAGTCGCACCGGGAACACGGTTTCATCGGCAGCAAACCCGAAGATGTGCGGGCGGCTGCAACAACGGCCATTGCTGAAGCTGCGTGGGATGGTCCATGGTATATTGACGCTGATCATATTCGGCTTGACACGGTGGATGGTTATCTCAGTTCCAGTGATTTTTTCACTATTGACGTTGCCGATTCGATTGGAGAGCCGGCTGATGAGTCAGATATCCAAGCATTTATTTCTGCCCACCCGGAACTGTGCAAGCCGGTTTCTATCCCTGGCATCACTAAGGTGATCCGTCTCTCAGAAGACGGGACCGCGAGCATTGTCCGCAAGTATCACAAAGCCTGCAGAGATGCGGCGACAATCTTTAACCATATCGCCGAGGCACGTGGTGATGACGTTGTTATCGAAGTCAGCATGGACGAGACAGACGAGCCACAGACACCTCCTGAACTGCTTGTTATCTTAGCCCTGTTAGCTGATGAAAACATTCCGGTGCAGACTATTGCGCCAAAGTTTACAGGGCGGTTCAACAAAGGCGTCGACTATGTTGGCGACCTTGCCCAATTTGAGCAGGAGTTCTCTGACGATGTGGCTGTGTGTAGCTTTGCAGTCCAGCAATACGGATTACCTCAAACGTTAAAACTATCCGTTCATTCTGGCAGTGATAAGTTTTCGCTCTATCCGATTATCAGACGGATACTTAATGCAACCGGGGCGGGCGTTCATCTCAAAACCGCCGGTACCACGTGGCTTGAAGAACTAATCGGACTCGCAGAAGCAGGAGGTGACGGACTGCAACTAGTTCGTGACGTCTATCAATATGCGATCGAACATCGCGACGAACTCTGCGGCCCCTACGCAACAGTCATCGATATCGACTCATCGCAATTGCTTTCTGTGGAGGACTTCGGAAAGCTGTCTGGCCCCGATACCGCCGCAACCATTCGCCATATCCAGGATGACAGACGGTTCAATCCTCATGTCCGGCAGCTACTCCATATTGCCTTCAAGGTTGCAGCAGTTGAAGGCGATCGATACACAAATTTGCTTAAAGAACATCGTGCCGTTGTAGCCGAGCAGGTCACAACAAACTTGTACGAACGACATCTCCGACCACTCTTCGCTCAGTAACCAATACGGTCACCCTGATACCCCTCTCAAAGAAAGCCTCCTATGAAATCGGCGATCACCGTTTGCCTGGTACCAGAGGCAGCACGTGGACCATTTGTTTTTCATGAAGGGCTTTCGGCTGGTTGTCACAATGCAGCAGATGCTGGGTTTGACGCTGTTGAAATATTCCCACCAAGCGCTGGTGAATTTCCAACACGACAACTTCAAAAGCTTTTGCAACAGACCTCCCTGAATCTGGCTGCCGTAGGAACCGGCGCCGGCTGGCTAAAACAGCGACTCTCTATCACAGATACGGACCCGGACAAACGTCGTAACGCCGTGCAATTCATTTCAGAAATTATTGACGTCGCAGCTGAGTTTGGGGCACCTGCAATCATTGGGTCAATGCAAGGTCAGGCCAGTGACATAGGGCACCGTTCAGAATCGCTGGCACTCCTCGCAGAGTCCCTTCATACGCTAGGTAACCATGCGAATCGTCACGGACAGGTGCTACTCTACGAACCGCTTAATCGTTATGAGACTAATCTACTGAACAGTCAGGAGGAGGCTGCGAAGTATCTCATTGAGCATTCTCTTGTGGATTGTGGCATTCGACTTCTCTGTGATCTCTTTCATATGAATATCGAAGAGGAGCACGTGCCAAAGACAATAACCCGTCTTAATAGTCTACGCTCAGATCTAATTGGACATGTCCACTGGGCAGACTCGAATAGGAAGGCAATGGGCCTAGGACATACTGATTTCCCTGCAGTCTACAACGCACTCAACGCAATCGGATACGACGGCTATCTAGCCGCAGAAGTCTTCCCATTGCCTTCCGCTGCCGAAGCAGCCAGCCGAACCATTTCGTCAATTGAGGCCTCCACCTCCTCATAGCCACTATTTCAGGACACTCTCTTATACAATGCTTAATACACCACTCCTTCACCCTGAAATTCTAAAAATTCTTGCACGCGGTGGGCACCACTCACTCATACTCATAGCTGACGGCAACTATCCAGCGGCAACTAAACGCGGCCCAAACGCTGACATTGTACCGCTTCAACTTATGCCCGATGTGCCGACTGTTGCCAATGTCTTCCAGGCAATTCTCGGAATCATACAAATCGACGCAGTGCAAACAATGGGCGTTGATAGAGAAGACTCGTATGCGGCTGCCACTCCGGGAGACCCACCGGTTTGGGAGCAGTACCGCAGCCTCCTCAAGGCTGCTGGAAGCAACTGTGTTTTGGAACCGATTGTGAAATGGGACTTCTACCGTGCTGTTGATTCCGCTGATCACATACTCACGGTCCAAACAGCTGATACCCAACCGTGGGCGAACCTCCTCCTCACTATTGGATGCCGTACATTCAATTCCACGACCTGACATTTCAGACTAAAGAGAATATCCATGCAGACAAGACCTCTTGGTACCACCGGACTTGAAGTCCCAATCCTCTCCTTCGGCGCCTCATCGCTCGGACAGGAGTTCAGAAAAATTACGATTGAGGAAGCCATGTCGAGCGTACGGGTAGCGCTTGATAACGGCATGCGTCTTATCGATACGAGCCCTTTTTATGGCCGCGGTATGAGCGAGATCATGCTGGGACTCGCACTTAAGGATATACCCCGCGATGACTACCTGCTCTGCACCAAACTAGGCCGGTATGACGTCGGGCATTTTGACTTTTCTGCACGTCGTGTTGCTGAAAGCGTAGATATTTCATTACATCGCCTCGGCACCGACCACCTCGATATCATGCTCTGTCATGACATTGAATTTGTGCCAATGCAACAGATTGTGGACGAGACTCTCCCCGCGATGAGAAAAGCACAACAAGCTGGAAAGATTCGTTTCATTGGGTTCAGTGGGTACCCACAAAAAATCTTTCGTTTTATCTGTGAACAGACAGACGTTGATTGTGTACTAAACTACAACCAATACACGCTTCAAAACACACGCTTTACTGATGAAACGGTTCCCTATCTTGCGGAAAAGGGAATCGGTGTCATGCATGCCGGTCCCTTTAGCGCACGTCTTTTAACAGACGCCCCACTTCCACCTTGGCTTAAAGAACCTGAAAACGTTCGGCAGGCAGCACGTGAGGCTGTTGCTTGCTGTCGTGAACATGGGTCGTCATTAGCCAAACTGGCCCTTCAATTCTCTGTTGCTAATCCCTCGATCGCTACAACTGTTGCTGGAAGTGCAAACCCCAAAAATATCCGCCAATGGGCCGAATGGCTTGGCGAGCCACTGGACCAGCAATTGCTTGAAACTGTCCTGAAGATTTTTGAAAACGTGAAGAACATCGGACACAGTGAGGGGCTCCCGGAAAATAATTAGGCCGGTCTTTTTAATACTGCTCGTCACTGATTCCGCTCATATTGTGAACCTATGAACATTGACGCTCACCAACATTTTTGGAAGTACACTGCCGACGAATACCCTTGGATATCTTCCGGGATGGATCGTCTGGCCCGTGACTACTTGCCACCTGATCTTGTTAAAGCAACGCAGCCTCATAACATCACGGGTTCAGTAGCAGTACAAGCGCGGCAAACAATTCAGGAAACAGAATGGCTCCTTGATTTGGCAGCCAATTACTCCTATATACGCGGCGTTGTTGGTTGGGTGGACCTCAGAAGCCCCTCGGTCAGTGAAGACCTCGAAAAGTTTTCCCAGAATGACAAATTTGTTGGTGTCCGGCACGTCGTACAGGATGAACCAGATCCACGATTTTTATTGGGCAGTGATTTCTTGCGTGGGCTCCGACAATTGGCGACACATAGGCTGACGTACGACATTCTTATCTTCCCCCATCAGTTACCTTCTGCCTGTGAACTCGTAAAACTGATGCCCAACCAGCCTTTTGTGTTGGATCACATGGCTAAACCCGATATTGAGCACCAGGCTATTTCTGACTGGAAACGGCACTTCAACGCACTGGCAGAGCATGAAAATGTAGTTTGTAAACTCTCGGGACTGGTAACCGAGGCGAATTGGAAAGTGTGGCAGCAGCGCGACTTTAGGCCTTATCTTGATGTTGCGTTAGAGGCGTTCGGTCCAAAACGACTGCTCTTCGGTAGTGATTGGCCGGTCTGCCTGCTCTCTGCTGAATATGCAGAGGTACTCTGCGTTGCAAACAGCCTTATTGACCAACTCTCTCTTCCCGAGGCCAAAGCGATACGTGGTACGAATACCGCACAGTTCTATGGCCTTCAGGCCGATTAATCACCACTTTACCCCTTTGAATGAAAACAATTTTTATGCAAGCACTTCAACTTGTTGAACCCCAGCGATGGGCAATGATAGAGATACCAGAACCAGTCCAGTTGCAGCCTGGAGAGGCGCTTGTTCGGGTCGAAGCAGTTGGTATCTGCGGGACTGACTACAGTGGCTATCTTGGAAAAATGCCTTTCTTTAGCTACCCGAGAATCCCGGGTCATGAGCTTGGTGTTGAGGTAATCGGTGTTGGTGAAGATGTCACCAACATTACAGTCGGTGATCGCTGTTGTGTGGAACCCTATATCAATTGCCAGCGATGTCATTCATGTTGTCTTGGCAAAACAAATTGCTGTGAGCATCATCAGACGCTTGGCGTACACTGCGACGGCGGCCTCCGCCCTCAATTCATTGTCCCAGCAAGAAAACTCCACCCATCTCCTAATCTCTCCGCCGAGCAGAATGCGCTTGTCGAAACTCTTGCCATCGGTTGCCATGCAGTTGACAGAGCAAATATTGGTCCAAAGGACACTGTTCTCGTTATTGGTGCAGGACCGATTGGCCTCTCTGCTATGGAATTTGTCCGACTCGCCGGAGCCCGGCTCCTCGTAATGGACATGGTTCAAAGTCGCCTCGACTTTGTAACTCAAACCTACGACCTGGCTGAAACGATCTGTGCAAATGGTACCGACACAGATCTCACCACCGTGGCTGAGCTAACCGGCAATGAATACTGTGACGTTGTCATTGATGCCACCGGCAGTGACCGTAGTATGAACCGCTCTCTTGAATTTGCCGCATTTGGTGGCCGAGTTGTCTACGTTGGCATTACTCAAGGCACGCTTTCATTTCCACACGCACCGCTCCTCCATCGTCGTGAACTATCTATCCTCGCAAGCCGAAACGCATTATCACGGGACTTTGATCGCATTATCAAAGAGATCGAAGCTGGACGAATTAATACCGCACCATGGATAACTCATCGAATGAGTTGGACTGAACTCCCCGACCAATTCCCTCATCTCGTCGATCCGGCCAGCGGTGTACTTAAGGCAGTTGCGACCGTTGAATGAACCTAGCTCACATGCGACACCCTGTTACCCTAAGGCTGCTGATTGTCCAAAAGATTGTCTGCAACCGCCTTTGGCGTGATTCCATCCTCGTCTACCCTCCGATTTGCGTTGCGCATTGCTGAGACAGATATCCGGTTGATCAGTGACTCGAGAACATGGGCAAGATCTTTGTTCTTTGCTGCACGTGGTGACAAAAGTAGCACCGCGTCATAGGGCGGAAACGCCCCTTTCGGATCATTGAGAACTGCAAGATTAAAGGCATCGA